>NVSP01000022.1 GCA_002732755.1 Phycisphaera sp. | reverse complement strand
GCTCCCGATGCAAGCGATCGAAACACTCAAGCTCTGCGGCCCGCTGCTCCAGCAAGGCTCGGCGGTCCCGATGGATGTCGTCCGCACCGTGCTCTCGGTCCTTGGCAACTGCGATGCGGATTCACAGGACAACTCACCCGAGGCCAACCTGCGCAAGGCGACCCGCATCGTCGCCAAAGTCCCGACCATCATCGGGCACATGCAAAACATCATCGACGGCAAGGAACTCGTCGGTGTTGACACCGGCGGCGACGCAAACCTCTCGCACGCGGCCAACATGCTCTACATGATGACCGGCGAGCGCCCGACCGCCGAGGCCGAGAAGGTCATGGATGTCTCGCTCATTCTCTACGCTGAACATGACTACAACGCTTCAACTTTCTGCAGCCGGGTCATCGCGGGCACGCTCAGCGACATGCACGGCGCGATGACCGGCGCAGTCGCCGCCCTCAAAGGCCCGCTCCACGGCGGGGCGAACGAAGCCGCGATGGTGATGCTCGCCGAGATCACCAAGTTCGTTGATGCAGGCAAGGGCAGCGTCAACGACTGGATGCAGGACGCATTCGCTACGAAGAAAAAACTCATGGGCTTTGGTCACCGCGTCTACAAGAACGGCGACCACCGCGCACCGATTCTTCACAAGCTCGGACGCAAGGTCGCCGACCAACGCGGCGGCGAGTTCGTCAAACTCTTTGACATCGGCGAAGAAGTCCAGCAGATCATGGAAACGCAGAAAACGATCTACCCCAATGTCGATTTTCCCTGCGGCATGACCTACTACACGATGGGCATCCCCGTGCCCCAGTACACGCCGATTTTCGTGGCAAGCCGCGTCACCGGCTGGGCCGCCCACATCATGGAACAGCACGCCAACAACCGCCTCATCCGCCCGATCGCCAACTACACCGGCCCGGAACTGCGTTCCTGGAACGGGTAACTAAAGCTCCCCAATTGCATCTGAAAGGCGACCCCCACGACGAGAAAGAGAAATATCAGGTTTAAATGCCGGATTCTTCTCCAATGTATGCATTTGAATCGCTTCAGCCGTGGCAACGGCTGACCACGCCGTTGCAATCACCGCAGTCTGGAAATAAGCCCGATCCGTCGAAGTCACAGACCTAACTAAGTCTCCATGCGCCGCAGCATGAAGATAGTGAAATGACTCAGCATGAATGTGCTTTGCCATCGCCTTATCATTAATGATGCGTTCTAGTAGATCGACAAAGCCTACTTGGGGCACACCGGCATGTTGATCATCATAGGCTTTGAGTTTCTTGCATAAATGACGCAACGACTCATCCTTTGGCCTCGACGTCCTAAGACGTTTACAGCTTCTGTAGAAATCTCTATTGTTATTCACTATATAATGCTGAATATGCTCTTCATCGATTGCTACATATCTTGCCCACATGGATGCATATAAGTTTGCCCTAGCAACCGTACACGCCTGTGTAGAGAACCCGTCTCGTATGAGATTCGCAGTAGCATTCGCACAAGTGATGCCGTGCGAATGTGCCGAGGAATAGAATTCATTCAGCCCAGCCCCAACCAACCCGATCCCTGTCGCAATTCTATCACCAGTTACATCTTTCAGCAATCTAGCACAACTGCGACATATTCTAACATACTTAGGATACTTCATTCGTCAGTAACTTTCGATAGATCGCATCCACCTGCGTGACATGCTCCGGGTAGCTCGTGAGCGTGGTTGCATCATGGATCTGCTTGGCGGTCGGGATCGCGATCTCGCCGGTGACCAGTTGCGTGATGCGCTTTGCGAGTTTGTCGGAGCAGCCGCCGGGGAAGAAGAGGCCGTTGCCGGGTGCGCCCTCGGCGTTATCGATGGGTTTAATGGTGTCGGCGGCCCCGCCAAGCCTCGCCGCGATGACCGCCTTGCCCGCGTGCAGGTGCTCCCACATCACCAGCGGCGAGTTGTCAAACCAGATGTGCGGCAAGACCCCGATGTCATACTCTCCGCTCGCCGCGATGAGTTGGATCAGGTCGTACCCGCCGAGGAAGTTCACCTCTGGGTACTTGGCCATGCGTTTGCGGAAGGCCCAGTCCCCGCCGTGCGCGCGGATGACAAACTGACATCGCTTGCGCACATCGACATCGAGTTCCTCAATCGCGCGAACCAGAACCTCCAGCCCCTTATTCGGCCGGACTGTGCCGAAGAAACCGAACCGCAACGGCCGAGTCGCCGACTTCGCGTCCCAAGGCACCTTGTCGTAGAACGGCGACCGGCGAGCCTTGCGGTTGATCTGATCAAAGTGCGGCTGGCCGTACCGAACGACGCGGAGTTTGGATTCATCAACACCCATCGACATGTGGAGTTTGGCGTTAAACTCCGACGGCGGGGTGACAAAATCCGCGGCATTGAGCGCTGCGATGCCGGCGCTGCGGCGTTTGCCGTAGTCGTTGAGCACAACAAGATGCGTGTCGGAGTTGTTTATAAATTTCTCGTTTGCATCTCTATCTAAACACACCGGCTCACGGACAACCTTGGGTTGTGAATCTGCGAAGCGATGCTCGATCGTGCCGTCCGGGTTGCCGCTGGCGTCGTGCCCTTTGGCAATTTCAGGATCTGGGTGCGCGTTTCGGCTGATAATACCCGGTTCTTCGGCGGCCCCRTTGGCCGATCTCGTAAGCAGTCGTTTTGATTTGAGCTTAATTAGCTCCGCCTGCTTTGGACCAAGCACTCGTTCGGCGGTGCGCATCGCAATGCGCTTGAATTTCTTGATGCCCGGCTTTGGTTCATCAAGACACCCAATGCACCGCTCGCCGCCCTGATAGTCAAAGCACAACTCGTGCTCGTTGTGGATCAGATCGACCTGCGGGCAGACATGCCAGTAATTGTGCAGCGTCACGACCGCTTTCATACCCGCAGCCTTGATCTCGCGGATCAGATCAAGCCCCTGCCCCTCTAGCGAGTGCGTATGTACTATCTCGACGCCCTGTTCTTGTAAAAACTGAACTACCGCGAGTGACTGCTTAGGTGATTTTTCTTCACGCAGCGGGTTACGAAAGTTCGCAGCCGACGGCGAGAGGTTCGGGCTGTTGATGAGTTCGTAGCATTCGACGCCACGCCAAGATTCGCGGTGCTTGATGCGCATGCCCGGAATGATTGAATATCGAATTCCACTCGACAAATACACGACGCGGTGGCCCATCATCGCAAGGCCCGCGGCGAGTTCGGAAGCATTCAGATTATAGCCGGTCCCCTCAGCGGCCTGGAGCGCAAGACGCGCCCAGCCGAGGATCGCGATCGTCCGGGGGGNTTCTGCTTTTGGCCACTCGGGATGGCCCTGATGCTCGTGTTGCATCGGACCTCCATTCATTGCGAAGCAGGCTTGGCCCGCGCGACACTCAACACCACACGCAAACCCAGCACGACCCAACGAATGCTGTACCTAAGCTTGACACGCAGACCATCGCGTTCGAGTTGCACGCTTGTGAGGTCGCCGCCTTGGATATGCAGCGTGTGGCGGCACCGCATGAGCGGAAACTCACAGCCGCGATCAAAGACCACTATCGCGGCGGGTGGCGAGCGGAACCAGTCGAGCTGTGTATCGATCTTGTTGAAACGATCAAGGATGTACTCACGCAGCTCCGGTCGGTTTGCGCCGATTGCTGGGGCTTCTCCCCCGTGGATCGGAGCCGCGGCTCCATCTTTGGCAAGCACCACCCACGCCGGTTGATCGCCCGCTCGACCATTTTTAATCAATTCATTGGCAATCTGAGATCGGAATCGTTCCGCAACCAGCACCGCATCGTGTGTCGGGCAGCACAGAACGACCCGCTTGCCCGAGCTAAGTGCGCCCGCAGAATCGAGGGCTTCAACCGCCGATACAGAATCTCGCAGCGGCACATTCAATTTGCCACCCTTGCCCGAGATCGAATCGGCGACGGCCCGCATAATCAGATCCGCTTCAAACAGCCGGCGGTTGAGGATCGCCGTCTTAGCCTGGCTCATCAGTCTCGCCGACCACTTAAAAACCGTCTTTCTGAGCTTTGGATGCTCGACATTGCGCCGGATCATCCACGCGAGATTGCGGTTGAGGTAGTACCCCCGCTCGGGCGTCAGCTTGTGGCTCCACGGCGTATGAAACACGATCGCATCGAGAGCACACACCACCCGTTTGCCCTTGCCTTTGAAACGCAGGCACCAGTCCGCATCGTCGCAATAGATAAAGAACCGCTCGTCCCAGTAACCGACCTCGCACACATCTTTCCATCGCGCAAGCATGCTGCAAGCGCTGACAATATCGACATCGCGGACGCCTGAATAAATGGGAGCGCCGTTCGCATCGCGCGCCGATGTTGACCATTCGTGGTGCTCACGCGCCAGCGGGTGATCCTCTGCGGGTTCTGGGCCCATCAGCCCGCTCGTATCGTCAAAGAAGATCGTGCTCTCGATCGTCGTTTGGCGATCGCCAAGATCAACCGTGCGCGACCCGACGAGCGAGATGTCTTGGTCCAGCATCGCCGCATTGAGAAGCTCACGCAGCGCCTCAGCGGGCAGGTCGATATCGTCATCAAGCAGCCACACGAAATCAGGCGCGCCCGCTACGCCAGACTTTCCAAATGCGTGTTCGACATATTTGAAGCCGGTGTTGAACCCGCCGCAGCCGCCGAGGTTGTCGCTGTTTTTGACAATGGTCAGAGATGCAAACCCTGGGATGTTCTTTGGTTCACCGAAGTTATCCCCGCCGACAAAGCTCGGGTGCAGCGCGTTCTTTGTGTCGTTGGTAACAATGCGGTCTGGGCCGTACTTGGTCGTGAGAAACTCAGCGGTGCCGTCCGTCGAGGCGTTGTCGATGACAACAACATGCAGCGATTGGCACACCCTCGCCTGCGCGACGAGGGCATCGATGACCGAGGYGACCATTTCCTTGCGGTTCCATGTCACGACCATCGCAACGACCGTTGCCGACCGGCTCACGACCGGGGCATCCTCGCTCGTGGGCGCATCGCCCTTGGTTGGCTTGGTCTGGGTGTCCTGCACAGTTGCTCCGTCGGCCCGGCTCACACATCCGACTTCGGTCGGCGGGACGACTCTAGCGTTTGTTCGTACACATCGACAACCTCGCGGGCATGATCGGCGATCGATTCCCCCCCGCCCACACCCTTCCAGAGCCGATCCAGCAGCCCCGGTTCCGTTAGCAGCCTCGTGATCTGGCGGGCGGCATCGGCTCGGTCGTTGCCCCGAAAGAGCAGCCCGTTCACACCATCGGTGACACGGTCCGGGATGCCGCCAAGCCGGGATGCAATGACCGGCAAGCCGTGGGACTGGAACTCCATCAGCGTTTGTGGCCCGTTGTCCCACCAAACCGAGGGCACAGCCCCGATATCGCGCCCGGCGAGCAATTCCGGGATCTGATCCCGCGAGTACGCCCCGCCGAGCCGCAGCCCCGCAAGCGACGGCCGGATTGCCTCGGCTCGCTCGCTGATCGCCGGACAGCCGGGTCCGTGGGCGCTCAGATGAATCCTCCGACGCAACGCCGGATCGAGCAACCCAATCGCATCGACCAGCATCGGCAAGCCTTTGTAGTAGTTGTTGAACCCGAGGAACACCATCCTGAGCACGCCATCACTTTCGCGCTCGGGCTGGATGAGGCGTTTGACAGCACGCGTCCCGATGAGTTTCGTTTGGACGAGTTCAGGCCGAACGCCCATAGATACTGCAAGCTCACGGACAAACTCAGACACCGCCAAGACCCGGTCGCATGAATTGAGCGAACAGACCATCTGCGCTCGGCGGGTCCCAAAGCTGTTGCGCACGACTTGTGCCAACACGCTCGGCGGCGGTGTGTTCTCCAACGGCTCCCAGTGCKCGTACCCATCTTTCAGCAGTTCCGCAAGTTCGGTCGTTGCTCCACCCGATTCTTCAAACCTCATCACCGGCGGCAAGGGTGGAGGGTCGATACTTGGCGCACCCGCTTGTTCCAACCCTGCCCGTCTCCGCCGCTCGTGCTCGATGTCGATCGGTGTCTCGCAACTCTCGCACGCCAAGCCGCCCCGGTAGTCAAGGCAAGGCGACCGCCGACCACGCATCAGGTACACCTGCGGGCAGAACGGGTGGTAGTTGTGCAAGCTCATGATGACCCGGCTCTGGGTGGTTGCAATGTGAACGCACGAAGCAGCGAGGCCTTCGAGTGAGTGAAAATGAACGATGTCTGGCACCCACTCAGCCAAAACCTCAGCAAATATTCTGTCCAGTTCCGGGCAATCGCCCTCCGCCGGGGCGTTGCCAAACTGCCAGAGCGACGGCGCTAGATTGGGTGAGTTGACAATCTCTAGGCGATCAATGCCCCGCCACGGCTCCAACAATTTCCAGCCAGGTTCGCCGAGCCGTGTGCCGCAAACACTTGGGGCATAAGCACTCCCGCACGAGAGAGCCGAGACGCTGTGGCCCAGCGAGAGGTGCTCTAAAGCCAGCGATTGCATGTACCCAGCGATCCCGCCGGCCCGAGAAGGTCCTTCGTCTAGGGGGGCAAAGTTGGCGTGCATGATCCGCATTGGAAAACTCTAAGCCTCCGGCGATCCCCGGCTCATCGCCCGGGCCTGCTGGGGACGATATAGTTATGCAGACCCCAAGCACGGGGTCAGCGGGAGTTGTCATGCTCGGCGAATGGTACAGATCCAAGAAACTGGCGATCGAGATGCGTTTCGCCTACCTCCACAAGCTCCGCTTGCGGGCGTTTGGGATTGTGCTGGGCTTGGGGCTAGCCGCCTTTGGCATTGTGAGCATGACCGTCTTGCCAGCTATCCCCGTCTTTGTCGGCGCCTTTGCCGTCGCGGCGCTCGTCGTCAACAAAGTCGCAGCACAACTGAGCAACACCGTGTGCATCGGTTGCGGCGAAAAAATCGGCAACGAACCCATTGGCCAGTACGGCGCGATCTGCCCAAGCTGCGGCACGATCGCCGCGCCGYCCGGTACCGAATCACCAGAGGCGACAGAACTCCTCTCCGACGACTCGGTTGATGAGGACGACCTCGACGAAGAGGAATAAAAAACCGGACACCCTTTGCAAGGTGCCCGGCTCAAATAATTTGTACTTTCGACTTCCCCGCTGTTCACGCGGGGATTCTTTTTGGGTCAGTCGTTCTGCGACTTGGCGTAGGCTTCCCACTCGTCTCTGGTGACCTCTTCGATCTCAGCGGTCGAGATGATCGCGTCGAGCGCTTTGTGCTCGAGAACCTGCTGAACGATCGTGCCGATCTGCTTGTTCTGGATGAGCTGCTGGCGCAGGCCCTCGGGGCGGACGCCCTGACGGAACGCCATCTGAGCGATCGCGCCATCGACCTCGGCTTGCTGGATCTGCACGCCGCGGTCTTCTGCAACCTTGTTGAGGATGAAGAAGAGCTTGGTCTCGCGGGCGGCTTCGCTTGCCGAGGCTTCGCGGAGCTTGGCGATATGGGTTTCGAGTTCCATCGGGTCCACGCCGCGGTACATCAGCTCTGCACGCTTGCGCTGGAGCATCCGCTCGCTCTGCTTGGCGGTCAGCCGCTCTGGCAGTTCCATCTCGATGCTCTTGAGCAGGTGCGATGCAACCTGTTGACGCATGACCATTTGCTGCTCAGCAACAGCACGCTGCTCGTTGCGAGTCTTGATCGCTTCTTCGAGCTGGTCCTTGGTTTCCATGCCGAACTGCTCAATCAGCGACTCGATCTTGGCGGGCACGATGCGGTCGATGCGGTCGATCTTGAACGAAATCTGCAAGTCCTGCCCACGGACAGCCTCGACCTCGTGGTGCTCGGGGCCTTTGGTCTTGATGTTGATCTCATCGCCAGCCTTTGGCTTGCCGACCTGCTTGGCAAAGTTTGGAACCATGACGCCGAGGATCATGCCCTCGTCGCCGTCGGGGAGCTGCACGACCGCGCCGGGGATGTCGTGGATGACCTCGTCGCCAGCCTTCATGATGCCGTGGCCCGAGATGTAGTCGCCCGCAGCGGGAGTCTCTTGCTCATCAAGCTCGCCCTCAGCGAGGCAAAGCTTCTCGATTTCCTCGGCGACCATCTTGTCGTTCACTTCAACGACGGGCTTCTTGATCGCGAGCTTGTCGAGTTCGGGAACCTCGAAGGTTGGCAGAACCTCGATATCGACCTCGAACTTGAGAGGCTGGCCCTTTTCGAGTGCCACATCGGGGAGGGACTCGGAGATCGGGTCACCGATGACCTTGAGGCTGTGCTCTTCGATGGCTTCGGAATACGCCGAGGCGACGAGTTGGCTCTTGGTTTCGCCGTGGACCGACTCGCCGAAGCGTTTTTCGAGCAAGCCTCGCGGGGCGTGGCCCTTGCGGAAACCCGGAAGGGCAGCCTCACTGACGAGGGCGTCGAAGGACTCGTTGATGCGGTCGGTGACGACATCTGCGGGCACCTCGATCGCGAGCCGCTTGAGGCATGGCCCCGCGTCTGTAACGGTGCATGTGCTGATTCGCTGCTCTGTAGACTCGGACATGGGATCTTCCCTCGACTGGGTTGGGTGCGTGATAGACAAAAAACCGCCCCGGAAAACGGCCGGACGGGCATATGACAGGAGACAAGTGTAGAACCCTGCCCAACCCAGACCACCCCCAGACCAACCCATTGCCGCTCGATGGTTGACCTCGGCCTGTGTTGGGGGCATGATCGACCCGAGGCCGGAGTGGCGGAATGGCAGACGCGGTGGATTCAAAATCCACTTCTGGAAACAGAGTGGGGGTTCAAGTCCCCCCTCCGGCATTGCCTTRSACCCTRTTTTTCKMYACCMNAAACACTNACMWGCTACAGAAACYAYCGGGKTTTACCCGATGACTGATTKCAGATAYNAGGAGACCTAWTTTGCGAAAATCAGCACTRGCTCTRACRRCCTTGGCAGCGATCGCYRTCTGCRTSGCTGCGGGATTYTCCGGGSCWAACACYTCCAAAGCCRTYGAATACACCGGCGTCTCCCGSCCATCWCAGGTYCGCGACCTCGCCTTTGCCGTCCGGGGCAARATCGCTGAGGTCTTTGTCAACCCGGGCGATGAGGTCACCGTCGGCACGGTGGTCATGCAGCTCGACGACACCGTCCAGCGGGCATCGCTCGCGCTCGCTCAGGCACAGCTCGACGATGACACCCGGCTCCAACTCGCCCAGATCGGGCTGGACTTTGCGATCCGCGAGTTCGATCTGGTCGAACGCTCCCGAGCCGACGGAGGGGCGAACGATCAAGATGTCCGCGAAGCGCAGTTTGCGGTGGACCGGGCAACGGTTGAGCGCCGGGCTGCGGAACTCGACATGGCGCAAAAACGCATCTCCGTCGAACGCGAAGAGGCCCGGCTTGCAGAGATGCGGATCGTGTCCACAATCGATGGCGATGTGATCAATGTCTCAAAGCGCGAGGGCGAGACGGTTGATGAGCAGACTGCGGTCGTCACCGTGGTTCAGGTAAACCCGGTTCGGATCGATATCAGCGTGCCGGTATCCGTGTCTCGGGGCTTGAAGATCGGCCAAGAAGCATCGATCGAGTGGCTCGATTTTCAGGTCGAAACCCCGAGCCGGGGCAAGGTGATCTTTATCTCCCGTGCCGGCGAAGCCAGCGTGCGAGAAGTCTTGGTACGGATTGAGGTTCCAAACCCAGAACTCCTGCCCAGCGGCATGCACGCCCGGGTCAGCTTCTAGTCCCCCACCGCCCACTTTCGGTTTGGACACCTAGACAGCTTTGCTGCACAGAATTGGACACGCCAATCGGGATGTATAGCCTTGCGTAGCGGGGGCGATGTCCACGCAGCGGCTCCTGCGGGGCCCGTCGGCCCCGAGGGGTTGGTATCAATGAGAACCACGACAACCGTCCAACGAAAGGCGATATCTGATGGCCGATGAGCAACAACAGCAGCAGCAAGTCCAGCTCCGTATCGACGAGAGCAAGATGACCACCACCTACGCGAACACGATCCGCACCTCGACTACAGCCGACGAGGTTGTCTTGGACTTTGGCATGAACCTGCCGACACAAGGCCCAGACGGCCAAGCCGCCCTGCTCTTCTCGGTGGGAAACCGGACCGTCATGAACTGGTCCGGCGCCAAACGGCTCGCCATTACGCTTGGCCAGGTCATCCGCCAGTACGAAGAACGCAACGGCGAAATCGTCATCCAGCGCGCCCCTGCCAAAGACGACGGCGATACACCCAAGCTGGCTGACTGATCAGAAGCCCAACACAGGCAGCGCGGATGTCAACAGAACAACAGAGTCAGGATGGTCAGATCACGACCGATCAGACTCCGGCGGCCAGCCAACCAGTTGGCGGGCGGCACAACGCGCTGCGTGAGTTTCTTGGCAAGCTCCTCGCATTCCAATGTAAAATCACCGGCGCCGATGCAGGCGCCGTGTACTTGCGCGCAGGCAGCGCTCGCCCCGCGGGCATCTTCGTTGCATACCACATCGAAGCAGGCGTCGGGTTCGATGAATCGGCAGCGCGCAAGATTTCGTCGATCGGTGAACGGGCTTCCGAAACAACCTCCGCCGGCTTGGTTGAACAGATCACGCTTGCTGGTTCTTCGGATCTTTACGCGGCTCAATCGACCCACAACGCCCTAGCCGCCCCGCTGCTCGCCGATGGAAAGAGTGAGGGCGCGTGTGTTGTGCTTGTTCCAATCGGTGACAAAGAGCCGCAGTCGATCAAGCTCGACCGCCTTGCGCTGACGGGCGCGAGGTTTGAGGCGTTTCTTTGGCAGCAGTCGTACATGACCGAAGCCGAGCACAAGGTGATGCTCCGCGAGACGCTGGAGCTTCTGGATCAGGCACAACGGGGCACATCCGCATCGACGATGGGTTCGCTGTTGTGCGATGAGATGCGCCGCAGGTTCGGCTGCACGCGGGTCTCGATCGGGATGATCCGGGGCGATCATCTCCGGGTGATGTCTGTCAGCGGCTCGGATGATCTGGACAAACACGCCCCCACAGTCGAGGCTCTTGAAGCAGCGATGGAAGAGACGGCGCTACAGGATGCAGAGGTTTTGTACCCGCCGTCGGATGAGATGGAGAGCGAGCCGGGCAGCCGGCGCGTGACACACGAGCACGCGAGGCTCAGTGAGGCATTTGGTCCGAGTTCGATCGTGAGCCTGCCGCTGCGGATCGAGGATGATCTTGTCGGCGTGATGGTTCTGGAGCGCGACGCGTCTGACCCGTTCCCGGATGCGGTGCTCCCACTTCTGCGATTGGTTGCCGAGTTTGTTGGCCCAGCGGTGTATACCCGTCGGCTAGCCGACCGCAGAACACCGCAAGTTCTGCGCGACGACATGCTCGATCTTGGAGCCGGTATCGTCGGCCCGAGGCACACCGCCAAGAAACTTGTGGCACTCATCGCGGTCGTGATCTTTGTGTTGCTGGCTGTAGTCCCGATCCCGGCGAGGGTGACAGGAAAAATGGAGATCCGCGCGGAGGTTGGCTGGGCGGTTGTGCCACCGTTTGCGGGGTTTCTCAAGAGCTTTGAGGTGCGTCCCGKCSRSGMKGTKGMKMTSGKWSMSRTYSKMGCSRCGCKCMMSRMRSWRGMWSKCRWKCKKMGYYKWRSCSAKCSKRMYGRSYACCTCGCCACACTGATGGCCCAACGCGACGATGCGCTTGCGCAGGGGAAACGCTCCGAGGCGCGCAAGTTCGGGGCGCAGATCGAAGAATCCAACGCCTCGATAGACATGCTCAACGAACGGGTTGCCCTCGCCCAGCTTCGCTCGCCGATATCGGGCACGGTCAGCAGAGGGGATCTTGAGAAACTCGTTGGCGCCCCGGTTGATGCGTCCAAGGCGCTCTTTGAGATCGTCGGCCCAGAGGTCAGGGTTATTATTGAGATCGACGAGCGCAGCGCCGGGCGTGTTGAGGTTGGCCAGCAAGGGTGGGTATCGAGTCGGGCTCGCCCGGGTCAGAAGCTGCCGATCACGGTCGCGCGTGTCAACCCGGTTGCCCAGCCGCGCGAAGGTGCCAATGTATTCCTGATAGAGGCTACATTTGACGATCGACCCGAGTGGCTCCGGCCCGGTATGACAGGGACTGCCAGGCTCAAGGACGGCTGGAGTACCCCGCTTTGGGAACTATCACGCCCGTTGGTTGATGCGTTTCGCATGTGGTCTTGGCTGTAAGGGAGCGAGTGATGGCTCTTGTCCAAGAAGAAATCGGAAGCACATTTACAGACATGTGGTACCGCGTGGCGGGCATGAAACCACGCGTCAGCGTTCACGCGCGGTTTATCCGACAACGCCACGGCCCCTCGGTCAGCTATGTCATCGACGACCCCGCAGGGGGGCACTTCTATCGTCTCAGTGAATCGGCGCGGTTCTTCCTTGGGCTGCTCGATGGTCGGCGAACCGTTGATGAGGCGTGGGAAGCGTGTCTTGCGCAGCTTGGTGATGATGCACCGACACAGAAAGAGTGCATCGATTTGCTCTCGCAGATGCAGCTCTTTGGGCTGTTGGTCGGCGATCAACCGATCTCGGCAGACATGGTGCCCGAACGGCAAGCCAGGGTGAAGAAGCAGCGGCTGAAACAGCGCACCGGCAACTGGATGTTTTTCAATATCCCGCTTGTGAACCCTGAGCCGGTGCTCAAAGGGCTTGAGCCGTATCTGCGGGTGATGTGGGGTTTACCGGGCTTGATCGCGTGGTGTGTGCTTGTGGCCGGGGCGCTGGCTGTTTTCTTCTCGCACATTGAGCGGCTCGCCGGTTCGTTCAACGGCATCCTCGACCCTGGCAACCTTATCTGGATCGGTATTCTCTTTTTGTTTATCCGCGCGGTGCACGAGTTTGGGCACGCGATGGCATGCAAGGCGATGGGCGGGCGATGCACCGAGATCGGCGTGATGCTGATTGCGATGCTTTTGCCGTTGCCATACTGCGATGCGTCGAGTTCTTGGAAGTTCTCGGAAACATGGCGCCGGGTTGTTGTGGCGTTGGGCGGGATCCTTGTCGAGTTCGCGTTTGCAGCGATTGCAACCTTTATCTGGGCGTTTTCTGAACCTGGTCTGGTGCGGGCGTTGGCATTCAATCTGATGGTTATTTCGAGCGTGACGACCTTGCTGTTCAATGTCAACCCCCTGCTTCGATATGACGGTTACTACATCCTCTGCGATGTTGCGGGTTCGCCAAACCTTGCGCAGCGCGCCAAGGCGCTCTGGTACTACCTCGTACAAAAAAAATGGTTTGGTGTAGTGAACGCTCGGCCGCCCTATGTGCGGGATGCAGCCGAGTCGCGGCTGATGCTTGTGTACCACCTGCTCGCGGTGCCCTATAGGCTGCTGATCACATTCTCGATTCTGGCGATTATCTCGACGCAGTATTTGTCGGTAGGGCTTGTTCTTGCGGTCTTCTTTGGGTTTGTCTGGTTTGTCTGGCCCGTTGTAAAGGGGGCTTGGTTCTTGCTCACTTCGCCMATGCTTATCGGGAGACGCTCGCGAAGCGTCGGGGTCTCGCTGGCGGTCGTTGTCCCAATACTCCTTCTGGTTGGGTTGATCCCGCTCCCCGCCTCAAGCACCTTGCCCGGAGTCGTTGAGGCGGTTGGTCTAAGCGTTGTTCGCGCGGAGGTGCCCGGCTATGTCGGGCGGGTGGTGGCTGTTCCCGGCGAGCGAGTCGCACCGGGCGATGTGTTGTTTGTGCTTGAGAACCCATCGTTTGTGACGGAGGCGCGGGCTGCTGAGGCTCGCCTTAAGCAGGCTGAAATCGCGGTTGATGACTCCTCGATCCGAGGCAACGCTACGCGGAATATCGCTGAGATTCGGTTGGAGAGAATGGTCACTGAAACCAATGAGTACCGAAATCGTGTCGATGATCTGACGATCCGCTCGACGATCACCGGCGTGTTCGCAGCCGGTGGCGGGACCGGACTGGACATCATAAATCTGCCGGGCCGTTATATTGAGAAAGGTATGATACTCGCTGTCGTCGTGCCCGAGGACGACTATGTTGTGCGGGTCGCGGTTCCCGATGGCAAGGCTGGATTTGTGCTGCCGATCGTCACTGAAGACGGCGCGAAAGCTTCGATCCGACTGCGTGGCGCGGCATCGCAAACAATCAATGCTTCGGTGAGCAGGGTCTGGCCGGCAGGCTCGACTGATCTCGATTCGATGCAGTTCTCGGCGCTGACGGGTGGCGCGTTTACGACCAGTCCGGGCCAGAACAACAAAACGATCGAGTCCTTTACACTCTTTGATGTTCGGCCCGAGTCAACCACGGGCATGCTCCCGGGGCGGCGCGCCAGCGTCAGAATTAAACTCGAACCCAGCACGCTGCTCTCGCGCTTTACCCGGCGCGTTCGCCAGTTTGTTGACGGCAGACTCAATTGAGAGCGTTCGCTGAAGAACCCCCCCGCGCTTCTCGCCGGCTCTGGCCCATGCTGTCGCGCCATGTCAAACGCACACCCCCGCCGGACGGGTTCGATGTCTTTGGAAGTTGGGTCCACGGCAGATACGCACGGCGCTCGATCCGCGCCGATCGAACCGAACGCGCCGACCACATCGTTAAGATGGCCGATGCGCTTAGAAACCACAGCGACGGGGCGCTGCGAGAGTTGATCGACGATGCTCGGGCTGCGGTTCTGCTCGGCAAGGACAGATCCAGTTCTGTGGACACCGCGTTTGCGATTGCGCGCGAGTGTATTCGACGGGAGCTTGGGCTTTCGCTCTATGTCGAGCAGGTCGTCGGCGGGCTTATCATGGCCGACGGCGCGTGCGCTGAGATGGCGACGGGTGAGGGAAAGACCGTAACCGCGATCCTCCCCGCTGTGCTCCACGGCTGGTCTGGCAGGGGCKTGCATGTCCTGACGGTCAACGACTACCTCGCGGCGCGCGATGCGGAGATTACTTCGCCGGTCTACAAACGGCTCGGGCTCACGGTCGGTGTCGTGATCAACGACACGCCTCGCAGCAAACGCAAGGCTGCGTACGACGCGGACATCACCTACGCCGCCGATAAGCAAATCGTGTTTGATTTTCTGCGAGACCAACTCGACACGCCCCCCGCTGCTTCTTTGACCGGCTCGATCCTCCACGAAATATCGGGTGACGGCGAGCCTGAGTGGCATTCCAAGGTCGTCCATCGGGGGTTCAACGCGGTCATCATCGACGAAGCTGACAGCATCCTCATCGACGAAGCGGCGACCCCCGCGATCATCGCTGCTGAAGAACTCGGCGAAGGCTCGGGCGAAGACCCGACCGGGGCACACCACAAAACCGCTGCATCGATCGCTAGGCAACTCACGCTTGGCGAAGACTACAAGGTTGACCGCAAACTCAAGCATGTCGAGATTACGCCCGATGGACGCGAGCGGCTTCGATCTGTGACCCAATCGCTCCCGGCGTTTTGGACTGGTCCGCGCCGAAGCGAGGAGATCGTGCGGACGGCGTTGGTTGCCAAAGAGATTCAGGTGCTCGGCGACGACTACATCATCCGCGATGACAAGATCGAGATCGTTGACCGCTCGACAGGCCGGGTGCTCGAAGGTCGGCAGTGGCAGATGGGGCTGCACCAAGCCGTCGAGGCGAAGGAAGGGCTTGATCCGACCAAAGCCCGCCGAACATCGACGCGCATCAGCTATGCACGATTTTTTCAGCAGTACCGCCACCTCGCTGGAATGAGTGGCACGCTCAGGGAAGTCGCGGATGAACTCTGGCGAACTTATGATGTCGCAGTCGTGCGCGTACCAACACACATGCCGATCATCCGCGATGAGCGCGCCGACATCGTCTTTGCAACCGAGCAAGAAAAACTCGATGCGGTGGTTGAAAAAGTGTGCGCGATTCACGCGACGGGTCAGCCGGTGCTGGTCGGGACGCGGAGTGTGCTGACATCGGAAATACTCGGCAGGATGCTTGGCGAGCAGAATGTTGCGTGCAATATTCTCAACGCGGAGCGCGAGGAAGAGGAAGCCGCGATCGTGCAGGTCGCGGGCAAAGTTGGCGCGGTGACCGTGGCGACCAATATGGCCGGCCGGGGCACGGACATCAAACTCGGTGCCGAAGCCGTCGAGCTAGGTGGGCTTTATGTGCTCGGCACAGAACGGCACAGCGAACGCCGGGTTGACCGACAACTCTTTGGCCGATCGGGCAGACAAGGCGACCCCGGCGTGGCGCAGATGTATGTCTCGCTCGAGGACCAACTCGTGCATTCATCAGGTTTGCCCCCCCTTATATGGCTAGCGCGAAAAACAATGTTTGCCCCGATTGTGAAGATTCTGTGGCGGCAGGCACAGCACCTGGCGTCGCGTAGAACCGCTTCACACCGCATGACGACCGCCAGGAGCGATGCGTGGCAGGAAATGGCGATGCACACTTCCAAGAGATAGTGTTCGCTACGATGTGAAAATCTGGTAAGATGGGGGAACAGATCTTCTGGAAGGGAGGCTCCACGATGCAACTGCCAAACTCACACTCTCAGATGGGCGGGACCTCTCCCGTCAGGCCGTATGTCCCGAATCCGTCGTACCGGGTCTCCAGCGATCTCAAAGGCGACTGGTGGATCTGGCGGCGTTCTACC
Organism: Phycisphaera sp.; assembly: GCA_002732755.1. GTDB lineage: Bacteria > Planctomycetota > Phycisphaerae > Phycisphaerales > UBA1924. The sequence goes on along the minus strand of NVSP01000022.1, from coordinate 2,468 downwards.
CAGAACTCGTGGACAACATTCCAGCGGTGCAACTCCGAGGCCGAGGCGCAACTCGCCTGCGATGAACTCCTCCTAGGCGGCACCGCCAAGAGATCCTCGACGCAGATCAAGAGCTAACACGCCCCTGGCTGAGCGTCGATACTTTTCTCATATCTTGTCCTCAGCGGTGGCTGTTTGCATCAATCTTGCGATGCCATTTGCCTTCTTGCGCCACATCCGCGAGAATCCCGCCATGAACGATACCGAGAGCGTGGCCCCTTCTGCAAAGAAGAAGGGGCTGTTGGACCTTATTGAATGGATCGGGAACAAGCTGCCCGACCCGGCCGTGCTGTTTTTAATCGGGGCTGTGGTTGTGATGATTTTGAGCCAGGTCGCCGTCAGCAGCGGCTGGACGGTCCAGCCGCAGCGGGCGGTCCAGGTCATCAATGATGCCGGTGTGGCGGAGATGGACTTCGTACCCAACGGCGACCCGCTGCGTCCCAAGAGCCTGCTCACCGCTGACGGCCTGTTCTGGTGCCTTAAAAGCATGGTTGGCAACTTCATGGGATTCGCACCGCTGGGCATCGTACTGACGGGGATGCTCGGGATCGGTGTTGCAGAACGGACCGGCATGATCGGGGCCATGCTTAAGGCGTTCATGAAAGTTGTCCCAACGGTGTTGCTCACGCCCACGATGCTATTTCTGGGGATCATGAGTTCAATGGGGCTTGACGCCGGGTATGTGGTTCTCCCCCCATTGGCTGCTGCATTGTACAAGTCTGTTGGACGATCCCCACTGGCGGGTATTGCTGCGGTCTTTGCCGGCGTGGCGGCTGGTTTCAATGCAAACCTGTTGATAACTGGCCTCGACCCGATGTTGGCAAACCTATCACAAATTGGTGCACGTGTCGTTGACCCGAACTATTCCGTCGCTGCGACATGTAACTGGTGGTTCGCCATYGCATCGACTTTTGTGGTGACACTGATGKGCTGGGGTGTCTCGGTGCTGTTCGTCGAGCGCCGCCTCGCCAAAAAGGCAGCCGAAGACGGCGGGCCGACCGAGATCGACGCGAGCGACCTCGAGGMCCAGCAACTGACAAGCGAGGAATCCAAGGGCCTTTGGTTCGCCACAGCGACTATGGGGGTTCTCATAGCCGTCTTCCTTGCGATGGTACTGATCCCCGGCATGCCGCTGCACGACAACAAGATTCCCAGCCTTGCCAACCCGGACACGATGCTTTTGGCCGACCATTACCAGGGCCAGATCGATGTCGTGACTCCAGACTCGGCCCTGATTGTCGAGGGCAAGGGCTACTACACGGACGATTCGCTGACTGTGTTTGTCACAACAGAGGGCGAGGTATTCGAGATGCGGTCGCCACCTTTTGAGCGTTGGGTGACCGTCGTCACGCCGCTGATCTTTCTTGGGTTCATCATCCCGGGCCTTGTCTATGGCATGGTGCTCAAGAACATCTCGTCGAGCAAAGACGCGGCGAAGGTCATGATCGGGGCGATTGCCAACATGGCGCCCATCATCGTGCTCGCGTTCTTTGCGGCTCAGTTCATCGAGTACCTCAAGTACAGCAACCTCGACAAGATGATCGCCTTTGAGGGCGGGATGATGCTGGCAGAGAATGAACTCAGCACAGGCGGCCTCATCGTCGCGTTTATTCTTCTCACGATGCTTTTCAATATGTTCATCGGGTCGATGTCCGCCAAATACACGATGTTCGCACCGATCTTTATTCCGATGCTCATGTTTGCAGGGATCAGCCCGGAGCTCACACAAGCGGCGTACCGGATCGGGGATTCGACTTCCAACATCATCACGCCGCTGAACCCGTACCTTGTGATCGTCTTGGTGTTTGTGCAGAAGTACGCACCCAAGGGCGGCATGGGCACGCTGGTGGCAATGATGATGCCGTACACGATTGTGTTTACGATCGGGTGGACGATCATGCTTTTGGCGTGGATGTACTTCGGGTTTGATCTTGGGCTTGGTGGCCCGATTGAGTACACCATGCCGATCACGGAGATCATCACACCGTAGTMCCCAATCGCAACGGCCCGGTGGGTAGCAAAAAAGAAACCGGCCCGCGGACTGATCCGTGGGCCGGTGTTTTTNGTATCGTCAGGAGCTGAACRGRTCARMWGMCNNCSTTKAAKTKWSCTCTCGACCTTACCCGGTGGATTATACATCATACAACTACAAAACAGGCAAATTACGCTTAGAAAGAAGATCATAATACAATAGGTTAAATGCAGATAATTGCAGAAGATACCACCCGAAAGGCATGTGCCCATGCACAGGCGATGCTGAAAGCAGCTTTTAATGAGAATTTCAGGGAGGTGATCGTGCTGCCCGTGCTAAACCAAAACAAGATGGGATATTCACAAATAAATGAGGTAGATTCTGAAGAAACACTAGCCCCCCTTGATGAAAACCATAAGCTGCGGTGCTTTCCAAATCCTTTTTCAGACTATACTAC
>NVSP01000021.1 GCA_002732755.1 Phycisphaera sp. | reverse complement strand
CGGGGCTTTGGGAAGCTCGCCCTTGGACGGCTTCCGGTTCTGTGGGAACGCGCGAGGTGAATCAATCAGACGCAAACGGGGGCGTCCGTCTTCGAGCGGCATTTTGTCATCCTCGAAGGGGAGGATGTGGTCGCGGTAGTAGGTCTTGGTCATGATCGCGTCGTTTGCGATCGCATCGAGCCACTCTTGTTTCTGCGTGATSAWCTCGGCRTTKGGRAAGGTGARKYWGACMTCSSKKYRRTCSCCCGATGCNNNKYSKSGWTYKKTGGCGRTCCAGTCKGGSKYTTCGYYGTYGCGWGSRCGMCGGGTSAGKCCGCCRGCGTGGTCAAAGTGCAGGTGGCTCACGACGGCGAGATTCACATCAACCGGATCGACGCCCGCGTCTTGGACCGCGTGCTCGATTGTCCGACCGTCGAGGCCGAAGATGTCGCTCATTTTGGTGTTGAGTTTGTCGCCCGTGCCCGCTTCGATGAGGATGGTGCGCCCGCCGCCGCGGAGCAGGAGCGCGTTGTGGCAGAGTTTGATGCGGTGGCGTTCGTCGGTTTCGACAGAGCGAGACCAGACGGTGCGTGGGATGATGCCGAACATGCCCCCGCCGTCGAGCAGGAATTGGCCAGCACGGAGGAGCGTCCACTCGTATTGAACTTTCTCGGGCATGTGGAAAGGGKAGTCTCTTGTGACGAGATGCGCAGACGCGAGGGGAACCAGCATGTTGATGCCGATCGAGATCGCCAAGATGGAAGAAGCCCGCCAAGCAAGGGCGATGGCGGAGATCGCCCCGGTCCATGAGCACATCATGGGCGGCGTGATGACCTACATGGAGCCGGGCTCGTGGTCGAATTATGCGTGCAATCTGGGCATGGATGGTCCCGTGACAGGCGATGATCTGGATCGGCTTGTGCGGTTCTATGTCGAGCGGGGCGCCGAGCCGGAGGTCGAGGTGGCGTCATTTGCGGACAAGACGCTGATCGATGGGCTTGCCAAGCGAGGCTTTGAGCTTCGGGGCTTTGAGGTTGTGCTTGCTAAGCAATTCGAGAGTGGTGAAGACCTTTCCAGTCTGATCCAAGGCGGCTGGCCAAAGGACGACAACGGGCAGGAACTTGTCGTCGAGCGGGTCGATCCGGATGATGAGGCGATGGTGCAGGAGTCATGCCGGGTGGCGATGAGCGGCTTTGTTCCGGCGGGCTATGAGGCGTCAGAGAAAGAGCTTGCGATGCACCGCAAGATCGTTGCCCACCCTCACGGCGATTTCATCGTTGCAAAGTTTGGCAGCACCGTCGTCGGCGCTGGCGGCGCGGAGTATCCGCGGTGCGAGGTGATGCCTGTGGGAGTGTTGTTTGGGGTGACGGTCTTGGAGCCGTGGCGAAGGCTGGGCGTGCAACAAGCGATGATCGTGCACCGGCTTGAACGAGCGCGTGCCAAGGGTGCCAAGATCGCGGTCATTCATGGCGAGCCTGGCGCATCGACCGATCGCAACGCGATGCGGATGGGCTTCGCGCCGGCGTACACGAAGGCGATCATGGCGATGCGGGGYGAGGGGYTGGTGGCTTCACGGTAACAACTGTGCCACAGACCCCGTCCTTGGGGTCTGTGCGTTGGTGTGAAATCTCACACTGACCCCGAAGACGGGGTCTGTGGCACACCTAGGTGTACCAACTGATGTACGCGATTGTATTGAGGATGAGCACGGTTGCTATGTAGACTAGAATTCCGAGAAAGAGCCAACGGTGCAGATTTTTCCAACGCAATGGCCAAAGGAAGCCTATTGGCTGAGTAGGTTTTTTTGACTTTGATGCAGCTTTGGCCGTCTCGTCAATAGGTTCGCCAACATCAACTTCATCCCAATCCAGATCAACCGATTCCTCTCTATTCGAGCGGATTATCTGGTGAGCGCGTTCAAGGTCGGCGCGTTGTACATGGACGAGATACGGACTGATGATTTGTGGCGCATGCCATTGGAGCGTTTGGGCAGCGGTGTCAAACACGAAAGCTTCGATGCCGGCCTCACGGAGCATTGAAGCGATGATGTGTGCCTCTGCTGGTCCGGAGGCATCGCAGGCTGGTTTGAGATCGTGCGGTGATGCCATACGAGCAGTATACACGACGCTCTGAATCTTGTGCCACGGCTGTGTCAGCCGTGCTCTTGGAACAGAAACACGGCTGACACAGCCGTGGCACAATGCTTTCGCGTTATCCTCGGGCAGGTGCGAGTAATGATTCTGGTGATTGCAGCAATTTGATGATCTCAGCAAGCGCAAGCGCCGCCGTTGCACCGTCGACAACGCGGTGGTCGCAGGCGAGGCTGAGGGGGAGGAGCATGCCGACGCGGAACATGCCGTCTTTGACGACCATGCCTTCGCGTGCGCGGCCTGCGGCGATGATGCCGACCTCGGGGTAGTTGATGATGGGCGTTGCGAATCGGCCGGCGTGGCTGCCGACATTGCTGAGTGTGAAGGTCGAGCCCATGAGTTCTTCGCGTGCGATCGTGCGGTTTCGTGCGGCGTTTGCGATGCGGATGACTTCGCGGCCGATCTCGAGGACACCGAGCGCATCGCAGTCGCGGATGACCGGGACCATCAGGCCGCTGTCGGTGTCGGTGGCGATGCCGAGGTGGACWGCGCGGTGCTGGATGATCTGYTCGCCSTCGTCGTCRACSARKGCGTTGAGCGAKCGRAACTCRTCGCKGCTGAGCACGCTGCTGATCGCGCTTGCGATAAAGGGCAACGGGCTGAGCTTTTCGCCCGAGGCGGCGCTGAGCTTTTTGCGGAGGGCGTTGAGCTCGGTAATGTCGGCTTCATCCATGACGGTGAAGTGGACGGCCTTGTCAACCGATTCGCGGAGGCGGTTTGCGATTTTGCGGCGCACGCCCCGGAASGGGATKRCGAGKGTTTCTTGGCCCGCGGGGATCGGTGTGATCGCACGCTTGGGTGCGGGTGCAGCGGCCTCGAATGCTGGAGCGGCGCGAGAAGGAGTTGGAGCAGCGGGGCGTGTTGCGCTGCCACCAGTGATTGCGTTCTCGACATCTTTCTTGGTGACTCTGCCGCCAAGTCCGGTGCCGACGACGGTGTTGATGTCGATGCCAGCATCGCGCGCGACTCGGCGAACGGCTGGAGTGGCGAGCGCTTTGCCGCTGGTTGCTGAGACTCCGACGAGGTCATCGCCGACTTTGCCGACGACGGTGCCTTGATCGGCTTCCTCGGTGGTATGGTCTGGTTTGTGTGGCTTTGGAGCAACCTGACTCGGAGAGTCAGGCCCACCTTGAGAGTCAGGGCCACCTTTGGAATCGGGGCCGCCTTCGTAGATGACGAGTGGGGCACCGACTGGGATCATGTCGCCGGCGCTCCCGCAGAGTTCTTTGATCACGCCGTCGCGGGGCGAGGGGWTCTCGGCGAGGGCCTTGTCGGTCTCGACCTCGGCCATGTCYTGKCCTTCTTCGACGGTGTCGCCGACRGAGACGAGCCACTTGACGAGTTCTGCTTCTTGCAGACCTTCGCCGATGTCGGGCAGGAGAAAGACGTTGGGATCTGATGAGACTTTGCCAGCCATGATTGTTCTCGCTTGAAGCCAGGCACTAGGCATTGGGCACTAGGCACTGGATGATGCAGATGTGTTTCGTTCCTATATCTTACCTAATGCCAAATGCCTTATGCCTAGTGCCTCTTCTTAGTACGCCAACGTTTCTTCGATCGCCATGCCTACGCGTTTGGCGTTGACAAGGTACTCGTTCTCGAGCTTGTAGTACGGCATAAGAGTATCAAAGCCCGTCACGCGTTGCACGGGGGCTTCGAGTTGCAGGAAGCATTGTTCCTGCACGCGTGCTGAGATCTCGGCGCCGAGGCCGCAGGTCATCGCGGCTTCGTGGACAACGACGCACCGGCCGGTTTTGGTGACACTGGCTGCGATCGTGTCCATGTCGATCGGGTAGGTGGTGCGCAGGTCGATGAGTTCGATGCTGACATCATCGGGCGCGTTGTCGAGTGCTTCGATGCACTGGAAAAGGCTGGCGCCCCAGGTGACGATGGTAAGGTCGTCGCCTTCGCTGACGACTTTGGCTTTGCCGATTGGGATGGTGTATTCATCTTCTGGGACTTCTTCTCGGAAGCTGCGGTAGACGCGTTTTGGCTCGAAGAAGATGACGGGGTCTGGGTCGCGGATGGCGCTGATGAGCAGGCCCTTGGCGTCGTAGGGGGTCGCGGGCATGACGACTTTGATGCCGGGCGAGTGTGCGTAGATKGCTTCGGGCGAGTCGGAGTGGAGCTCGGGYGCGTGGATGCCGCCGCCGACGGGGACGCGGATGGTCAGCGGGACGGTGACCGCGCCTCGGCTTCTGCTTCGCGACCGGGCGGCGTGGTTGACGATCTGGTCGTACGCCGGCCCGAGGAAGCCGTCGAACTGGATCTCGGGGACGGGGCGCAAGCCATTCATCGCCATGCCGATGGCGGTGCCGATGATGCCGGATTCAGCGAGCGGTGTGTCGATGACGCGGTCGTCGCCGAACTGTGCGTGCAGGTCTTCGGTGACGCGGAACACGCCGCCGTTGGGCCCGACATCTTCGCCGAGGATGATGACGCGATCGTCCTTGAGCATCTCTTGCTTGAGTGCGAGGTTGATCGCTTGTACGAGGTTGAGTGTTGCCATTGCATATGGTCCGTGAAATTAGGCGTTCTGTGTCGTGCTCTTGAGTCCGGTTTGGCTCGGGTCTTTGCCGAGGCTGCTGGTCCGCATGGTGTCGCGTTGTTTTCGGAGTTCGTCGGGCATGTTGACATACATCGCTTCGAAGATGCTGCTGACCTCGGGCATGCCGACGCCCTCGGCGGTTGCGACAACTTCCTTGACGATTTTCTTGGCCCGCACTTGCAGCTTCTCGTCCTTGGTCGCATCCCAGAGCTTGCGATCTTCGAGGTACTTGCGCGTGCGGATGAGCGGGTCGCGGCCGACCCAGATTTCGACTTCTTTGGGGTCGCGGTATCGGCGTGCATCGTCGGCGGTGGTGTGGTCGCCGAGGCGGTAGGTGATGCACTCGATGAACGATGGGCCGCCGCCGGAGCGGGCGCGCTTGACGGCTTCATCCATCGCGTACTTGACGGCGAAGATGTCGTTGCCGTCGACGCGCACGGTCGGCATGCCGTAGGCCAGTGCTTTTTKCGCGACAGTTTCAGAGTTCATCTGTTTTTCGCGTGGCACGCTGATGGCCCACGAGTTGTTCTGGTTGATGAAGATGGTGGGGGTCTTCATGACCGAGGCGAAGTTCATCGCTTCGTGGAAGTCGCCCTCGCTTGTTGCGCCGTCGCCGAAGTAGGTCGCCACGACATTGTCTGTCTTGCGGATCTTCTCGGCGAACGCGATGCCGTTGGCGTGGAGCATGTGCGTACCGATCGGGACAGATAAAGGCGTAATCTTGACATTCTCGGGGAACTGGCTGCCGCGCTCATCGCCCATCCAGTAGAGCAGGACATAGTGCATCGGTAGGCCCATCATAAAGAGGGCCGCGTTCTCGCGGTAGCTGGGGACGACCCAGTCCTTGCCGGGGCGGAGCGCAAGAGCTGTACCGACGGCGGCGGCTTCCTGGCCCTTGTTCTGCGGGTAGGTGCCCATGCGCCCGGAGCGTTGGAGCTTGAACGCGAACTCGTCGAGTTGGCGGCAAACGGTCATGCGCTCGTAGAGATCGAGCGCCTGCTCATCGGTGATAAGCCCCTTGCCGAGCTTGTCGTCGAATGTGCCGTGCTCATCGAGGATACTGACATACTCGATGGTCGCGCTGTATGCGGTTTTCTTCGGCATACTGATGGTTCCTTGTGTGTCTTGACCGTGTGCGGCTACGAGTGGACTGCGTTGTCGCTCGGAAATTTTCTGACGGCTTCGGCGCGTGGCGTGCGACCTGTGCCGCGGAATTGCTCGGGCGACTTTTCTGGGATGATAAAGAGGTTGTTTGGAAGCGTGTTGTTGTGCTTCATCGCAGCCTCTGCAGCCAGTTCCATGGTGTCGTCGGCGTTGCGGTAGCCGTCACGGAACTGCTTCTCGATCTCGAGTTCGGCGAGGTCGAAGAAGTGCAGGGCCGCGGCTTTGTCTCGTGCGAACTCTTCGCCCCCTGTCTCGGAGCCGTTGCTGCCGCTGTTGCGGATGTCGCGGTCGAGCTTGCTGAGCGTGCAGATCCAGGCGTGGATCTGGATCGCTGCGAGCGCCAGGCGTGACTGTGGCACCTGCCGCTGGAGCATCGCAGCGTCGTGCTTCTTGGACATCTGCTTGAACTGATAGGTGAACTCGCTGATGTGTTTGCGGAGCCGATCGGCGTAGGGGCGGAGCGACGGGTGGACATTCTTGATCTCGGGGCCTTTTTTGCGGATGCCCATGAAGACTTCCATGCCAAGCGGGATGGCTTTACCGATGAACGCGGGTTTGAAGATGCTGCTCTTTGCGTTGTCCTTCATGCCGAGCATCCACTCGCCGAGTTGCTTGCCGCCGTAGCCGAAGATGAACGACCACATGAGGTCGTTTGAGCCTTCGACAATTGTATTGATTCGTGAATCACGGAAGATGCGGTCGATTTCGTTTTCGGTCATGTATGACTCGCCGCCCATGATTTGGACCGCGTCGTTGACGACCTGCCAGCCCATCTCGGAGCAGAAGACCTTGCAGACCGCGGTCTCGACCATGATGTCCTCGTCGTGGCGATCGAGCATGCCGGTGGTCATGTAGAGGACGGCATCCATGGCGTAGGTGAGCGCTGCCATGTGTGCGATGCGCTGGCGGACGAGCTGCTTGTCGTTGAGCGGATCACCGAACTGGTAGCGGGTCTCTGCCCACTTGATGGCTTGGTCCATGGCGCGTTTGGCGCCGCCGGTCATGCCCGCCGAGAGGGTGCATCTGCCGTAGTTGAGGCAGGTCAGCGCGACCTTAAGGCCCTTGCCTTCTTTGTGCAAGAGGTTGGCGACGGGGACTTTGACATTGGTGAAGCGGATGCGCGCTTGCCATGTGCCACGGATGCCGCATTTGCTGCGGTTTTTCTCGAAGACATCGACACCTTCGGTATCAGGCATGCAGACGAGGGCGGTGACGCCAGTCTTTCCGTTTGCCAATTTTTGTTTGCACATGACAGTGAAGATCGCGGCGAGTGCGCCGGAGGTTGACCACTTTTTTTCGCCGTTGATGATGTAGTGCTGGCCGTCATCTGAGAGTTCGCAGGTGGTTTCGACCCCGCCGGCATCGCAGCCCGCGTTGGATTCGCTTAGGCAGAAGGCGCTGAGGCTCTCGCGAGCGACGATGGGGAGCCAGTTTTTCTTTTGTTCATCATTGCCAAAGAGCATGATGGCTTTGCAGCCGATTGATTGGTGCGCCGAGACGACGACGGCGGTCGAGCCGCAGTACTTGCCGATSRTCTCGAGSRCGCGGTTGTAGCTTGTGATGCCGAACCCGAGGCCGCCGTATTCGGTTGGCACGGTGCAGCCGAGGGCGCCCATTTTGAAGAGGCGCTCGATGACCCATGTCGGGATCTCTTCTTCTTGGTCGATCTTGATCGAGGGGTGCTCATCGCGGAGGTAGTCTTCGAGCTCGGCGAGGAGCTGGTCGCACCGCGCGGTTTCGTCGGTTGCGACCTGTGGGTATGGCAGGACCATGTCCTCGCGGAATCGGCCCCAGAACATGTTCTTGACGAAGCCCATCGTCTCGGGTTCGGGACCAAGCAGGCTCTCTGCATCTGCAAGGGTCTGGCGATCCTTCTCCGAGAGTCCCTTCATGTCTTTGAGGTCAGTTCTGACATCAGCCATCGCTTGGTCCTTCCTACGAATGCCGGGACTCGCTCCGCGGGTGCCGGTGGTTGCCTTGAAGGTTTGGTCGCCGCGGATTCGGCGAGGGGCCCATTGTTCGGCCCCGTTCCATCGCTTCGTAATGTGGTTATGCCTTCTTTGCAGAACGGGCGAAAAAGGCTTCGATTGCTTGCTTGCCGGCTGGCTCGTTGCGGAGCCTGACGAGATGATCTTGTTCGACCGCGATCGCCGATTTCCAGCCTTTGGCTAGGCCGGTGTCGATCGCATCGCAGACGGCGATGCCCGGGGCCTGGGTGAGGTCGCTGCGGATTGAATCGAGTGATTCGAGAACTTTGGAGGCGACATCGGGGCAGCCGATCCATCGGCTGGGGATGCCCGAGCGGTTGATGGGGCGTTTCTGGTTTCTGATCCATGTGCGCGCAGTGTCGATGAGTGTGTCGCGTGAGTCGGCGACGACATCGAAAAGCCCAGCTTGCTTGGCTTCATCGAAGTTCATGGGTTTGCCGATGGCGGTCTGGTGGATGGCGTTGGCCGGGTCGATGCGCGCCGGGAGGAGGTTGGTGCCGCCCCAGCCCGGACAGATCGAGAGCCCGGCTTCGGGGAGCCCAACGGGGTAGGGCCTTCCCGGTTTGCCGTCGCGGTCGGCGGGTGGGCAGCCGATCAGGCCGTCGCAGTGCATGGCGAGCTCAAGCCCGCCGCCGAGCACCGCCGAGTGGATGGCAGCAGCGGTCGGGTAGGGCAATTCGCAGAGCATGGCGAACACGCCGCTGGCGTACTGGAGGTACTTGCCGAGCCGGTCGTTGTCGAGGTCGGCGATCGCCTGAAGGTCCGCACCGGCGACAAACGCCCGGGGTGCTGCCGACGCGAGAACAAGGCCCTCAGCGTTACTTGGCAGTGATTTGAGCGTGCGTTCGAGCTTCTGGATTAGGTCGTGATCGAGGACCACGACAGACTTGCCCTCTTGCTCAAGCCAGAGGGTGACAATGCCGGGCGAGGTGCCCGTGCGTTCGTTCTCGATGCGAAACAGATCCATTGCCAGCATTGTATACAGCCCGCCGGGATCCGTCCCTTGTGGTAGATATGAAGATCTCTCCATCCTGATAGCGAGAGATCGCGATATTTATCGGACCTTGCCGTTTACTTTGCCACCGTAAGGTACGCTGCGAGGATGTCGCGGGCGGCTTCGAGGTCGCCTTTGTCGCACATCTCGGTGACGGTGTGGATGTACCGCGTGCCGACGGTGATCCCGATGGCGCGAGCACCCGCTGCTGCCTGCTGAGCCGCGGCCCCATCCTGACCGCCCGCTGCAAGGATCGAACGCTGGAACTTGATGTTGTTGTCCTCAGCGAGCTTCTGGAACTCAGCAGCGAGTTTGTAGTCGGAGATGAAGCTGCCGTCTTTGATGTGCAGCGCAAAGCCCTGGCCGTGGACCGTGACGCTCTCAGGCTTTGGCACGCCGGGTGTGTCGCACGCGAGGGTGACATCAAGCCCGATCCCGATGTCCGGGCGGACCGCGAACGCTGAGGTTTTGGCACCGCGCAAGCCGACTTCTTCTTGCACCGTAAACGCGACGACGATCTCCGCATCGTGCTTGGCGCCGGCTTTGTCGAGCTGGCGGATCGCTTCGATGCCGAGCCAGCATGCGATGCGGTTGTCGAGCGCTTTGGAGACGAGCTTTTCGCCCATCTGCTTGAAGGGTTCATCCATGACGATGTAGTCGCCGATCTGGATCTTGGCTTTGACATCTTCTTTGGGCATGCCGGTGTCGATGAAGAACTCGGCGATTTCCGGCACTTTCTTGCGGTCTTCGGCGGATGCGATGTGGACGGGTTTGCCGCCGGGGTTCATGACCGCGTGGTAGTCGCCGTTGTCGGTGCAGACGAGGACTCGGCGTGAGAAGAGGTTGCGAGTGTCAAAGCCGCCGGCGTTGTTGACCCAGAGGAAGCCGTTCTCATCGATGTGCGAGACATAGAACCCGATCTCGTCCATGTGGCAGAGCAGCATAATGACGGGGGCATCGGCGTTGCCAGTGCGCGACTTGCGTCGGCAGATCAGCGAGCCCATCGGGTCGGTTTCGACGGAATCGAAGAGGCCTGTGATTTCTTTCTGGATGAGTGCGCTGACGCGTTCTTCGCGTCCGGGGACGCCTGGGGTTTCGCAGAGGCGGGCGAGCAGGTCGATGTTCATGGAGACTCCTTTGGCACCATAGAGAGCGTCATACCTTAGTCACATACGGGGTGCCACGGTTTGTCCGTCTTCAGCAAGCCGTGCGTGACCACCTATTAGAGCACGGCTTGAAAACAAGCCGTGGCACCCGGCCTCAAGAACCGGGGTGCCCGTCGTATGTTTTCGAGTTCTTGTACCGGCCCGCCTCGCTCGCGCGAGGGGCTCGTTGGAATCTGATTCGTCACACAGAGGCTAGGGTTCGGCGATATGACCATTCCATCACCCATCCGTGCCGAGCTTCTCAAACGACAAGCCGACCTCGCCCCCTACGGCCCGCCGGATGCGGGCGTCGAACTCGTCCAGACATTTGGCTTGCTCGAACTCGAGTACGCCGCGTTGCGATCGAGTTGCGTGCTGATCGACCAGCCGCACCGGGGGACCATCGAGATGACCGGCAGCGATCGCGTGGACTTTCTCAATCGGATGTTGACGCAGGAACTCAAGCCGATGGAAGGCGGGGCGCTTGTCAGCCGGGAGAGTTTCTGGCTGGATCGCAAGGGCCGGATCACCGCTGATGTCTGGGTGATCGGTACTCCTGAACGGATCATGATCGATCTTGACACGCATTCGCGCAGCGGGTTTCTCGAAACACTCGATGCGTTCTTGTTCGCTGAAGATATGGAGATGAAGGATGTGTCGGATGATTGGCACCGGATGTCGCTGGTTGGGCCGACATCGGTTGATCTGTTGCCGTTGGTGGTTGATGATGTCATTTCTGGTGTGAAACCGGATGGGATTGGTGCGGGCCAGGTGTGCGAGGTGAAAATCGCTGGCGGCTTGGTCGTTGTCGATCGGCAGGATCGCCTTGGCGTGCCCGAGTTTGGGCTCTTGATGCAGGCCGAGCATGCGGTTGCGGTGTACACCAAGCTGACCGAGATCGGGATGCCAACCGAGCAGGACACAATCGGCGAAGAAAACGCGGGGCTGAGGACAGACGACTCGCCCGGCGCAGCGATTCGGCTTCGGCTTGCGGGTTGGCACGCGTTCAACATCGCGAGGATCGAAGCGGGTGTGCCGATGTTCAATCTTGACTTTGGCAAGGACACCCTGCCCGCAGAAACGGGCGTGATCCWAGATCGCGTCTCGTTTACGAAGGGCTGTTACCTTGGCCAAGAGATCGTCGCGCGGATGCACTCGCTGGGGCATCCAAAGCAGGTGCTTTCTGCKATTGTGTGCGATTCGAATTCGACCGAGGCGGAATCACCCGAGCCGGTGACCGGTTCGCCTRTGATCGTCGGTGACAAAGTCGTCGGCGGTGTGACGAGTTGCACACTCAGCCCGATGATGGGCGGGAAAACGGTGTGTTTCGCGGTGCTCAAATGGGCGCATCATGAAGCAGACACGAAGGTTGAGATACAGACCGAGATAGGCAACTTAGGCGGGGTCGTTCAGCCGTCGCTTCGGTTTGTCGATTGAATGTCGAAGGCATTGGGCATTGGATGTTGGTGTGTTTTCGCTCTTGTCTTACCTAATGCCCAATGCCTATTGCCTAGTGCCTTCAGGATGCGTGCTCGACGGGTCTGCGGTAGATGAGTTCGACATCATCGCCGATGCGTTTGACGCTCATGAGTTTGAAGTTGCGTCCGCCTGAGAGCGAGGGCACCGTCCTGCCCGATGCGGCGGCTTTGGCGAGTTCATCGCCCAAGAGCAAGGGTGCGATGTAGACGACTGCCTCGTCGATGAGGTCAAACTCGAAGAATGAGCCGAGCAATCCGGGGCCGCATTCGATGAGGACATTGGTTGTGTTGTATTCATTGACAATCTGTTTGAGCATGACATCAAGATCGAGCCGCTGGCTGTCGGATCGGACGCCCATGATCTCGACACCCGCGTTTTCAAGGGCGGTTCTGCGTGGTCTGAAATACTCGCTCGATTGAAGTTCAGCGGCGCAGCACGCGGTGACGGGGATTTCGCGGGCGGTTTGGACGAGCTTTGAGTCCAGGGGCAGGTCGAGGTCGGTGTCGATGACGACGCGTCTTGGGGTGCGTCTTGGTGGTCGGCCCACGCGGGCGGTGAGCATCGGGTCGTCGAAGCTGGCGGTGCCAAGGCCGGTGATGATCGCGTCCATGCGCTCGCGCAGACGGTGGACACGCCGGCGCGAACGGCTTGAACTGATCCACTGGCTCTGTCCGGTACGCGTGGCGACCCTGCCATCGACAGTCTGCGCCCACTTCGCGATGACCCACGGCATGCCGGTTTGGATGCGTTTAAAGAACGGGTCTGAAATATGAACCGCTGCATCGCTGAGTTGGCAGTGCTCGGTCTCGATGCTTGCATTATTTAGAATTGCACATCCGCCGCCGGAAACATCTGCGGGGTCGTGTCTTGCAAAGACGACTCGCGCGATGCCTGCTTGGATGAGCGCTTCTGTGCAAGGTGGTTGTTTGCCGTGGTGGCAGCAGGGTTCGAGCGTGACATAGGCGGTTGCGCCGTGCGTGTCGTTGTTATTTGCAGCCGCGTTTGCGAGTGCTTCGCGCTCGGCGTGGAGCGCACCAAATCGTGTGTGGTGGCCGATGCCGATGATCGTGTCGCCCTGTGCGATGACGCACCCGACGAGTGGGTTCGGCTCGGCGTACCCGCCAGCGCGCCAGGCGCATCGGGCGGCGATGTCGAGAAAGCGTTTGGCTCGGTCTTGATCGGCGTGCGTCATTTTTGTCTCGATTTGAGGCGATTTTGTGCATCGTCTGTTGCAAGCACACTCGCTGAGAGTGCTGCGCCTTCGAGGAGGATGTCGAGGTCGTTGGAGCCGTCGAGCGTGTTGAGGAGTGCCTTGGTTGCGCCGAGCGCATCGGGGCCGCCGGACAAGAGTGATGCGGTGGCCTTGTTGACCGCTTCGTCGAGATCGTCGCGTGTTTCGACGACTTGTGTGACGATGCCGAGTTCGTAGGCGCGGGTGCCTGAGATCAAGCCGCCGGTGAGCAGGACTTGCCTCGCTTTGCCTGCGCCGATCTTGCGCACGAGCCACGGCGCGACGACCGCTGGGCACAAACCAAGGTCGACTTCTGGGAAGCCGAGCTTTGCATCGGCGTGCGTGATCGAGATGTCGCAGACGGTTGAGAGGCCGCACCCGCCGCCGATCGCAGCGCCGTTGATGCGTCCGACGGTGACCGCTGGGAACATGCGGATGCGGTGCGTGAGCTTTGCGAGTGATTCGAGGAGTTGGCGAGGGATCGATGCGTCGGTGTCGATGATGACTTCTTTGAGATCCATGCCTGCGCAGAAGCTTCGGCCCGCGCCGGTGATGACGAGCACGCTTGGTTGATTATCGAGCGATTCGAGCGTGTCCATGCAGGCGTGCGCATCGGCGAGCATGTCGATGGACATCGCGTTGTGCGCGTCGGCGCGGTTGAGCGTGAGCGTTGCGAGGTTGCCGGTGATGTCGAGGAGTGCGAGTTTGGGCATCGGTGTAGTTCCTTTTTAGAAAGTGAGTGCGCCGAGGAGGCGTTGTTCTTCGGGGCCGCCGGTGAGTGCGAGTGAGGTTTCGAGGCCGAGTTTGGCATGGTTTTGTTGTTCTGATCCTTCGAGTTTTGAGATCCATTGCTTGGTTGCGGCGTAGGCAGCGTGTGGTTTTGACGCGAGGTTTGCTGCGATTGACAGCGCACGCTCTATGACATCTTCTGGTTCTTGGGTGAGTTCGTGTACGAGTCCTATTCTGTGGGCGTGTTTGCCTGAGAAGAGTTCGGGGAGCAGGAGTTTTTCTCTGCACGCGCCGCGCGAGATGGACACGCCGAGGAAGGGCGCCGAGACCGCGGGCGAGACGCCGATCTTGGTGACGGGGTAGCCGAGTTTGGCGGCGGTGTTGCTGACAACGATGTCGGCTCCGCCGAGGAGTGCGCACCCGCCGGCGATTGCTGCGCCGTGTGCTGCGATGACGACGGGCTTGTTGATGTTGCGGAGGGTGCGACAGGAGTTACTGAGTCCTGTGAGGAGTTTTCGCATGATGTCGCCGTCGGGTGTGGTTTGGCAGAGTGCGAGGTCGAAGCCTGCGCAGAAGACGCGGCCTTCGCCTGTAAGCACGATCGCGTCGTGGTCGCCAGCGGCCTGTGGTGCGAGGTCGACCAAGCGATCTAGCATTTCTGGCGTGAGCGCGTTGCGTTTGCCCGGGCGATCAAACGCGATGATGCCGATGTTGTGTGAATCCGCGGTGTGTGTGGTGAGTGTGATCATGCGGTGATCTCGCTTGCGATTGTTGCAGCGCGTGTGAGCGCAGCCGGATCGACGCTAGTTTCGTAGCCCGCCTGCTCGATGWCGGCCACGAGTGTTTCGGTTGCGATGTTTCCCGGAGCTCTGGTTGTGTCGGTCGATGCGTAGGGGCAGCCGCCAAGCCCAGCTGCGGAGCCGTCGAAGGATCGGATGCCAAGTGCGAGTGCGGCGCGGACGCATTCGGGTGCTCTGCCGAAGGTGTCGTGGAGGTGGAGGACGAGTTTTTCTGCGGGGATAACGCTCAAAACCGCTGCGAGCATGGCTGCGGTTGTTTCGGTGCATCCCGCGCCGGTCGTGTCGCCCAGGTCGATCTCATCAACGCCCATATTCAGAAGTTGCTCTGAAACATGAGCAACTGCTTCGGGGAGGATGATGCCCTCGAAGGGGCACTCGATGATGCAGGAGATGTAGCCACGGATCGTGAGGCCGTGCTGCTTGGCTTGTGCGAAGACGGGCGCAAAGCGTTCGAGTGTCTGTGCGACTGATGCGTTGGTGTTCTTTGTGCTGAATGTTTCGCTTGCAGCGGTGAAGACGCTGACTTTGTCGATGAGTTGCTCGCCTGCGTTTTGGTTTGCATTGAGCAGCGACGACATGCCCTGTTCGTTTGGGACGAGTGCGCTATAAGAGATGCCCTTGGGTTTGGTGCCCGCCAGCAATGCGCAGAGTTCAGTCGCATCGCCGAGTTGGGGTATCCACTTTACGCTGACGAAGCTTGTGATTTCGATCTCGTCGATGCCGGTTGTTGTGAGTGCTTTGATGAGCCTTGCTTTATCTGATGTAGGTATGGCTAAGCCGCCCTGGCGCAGGGGCTCGTTCTGGAGGCCGTCGCGTGGGCTGACATCGGTGATTCGTACTCGTTCTGGCATTGGGTCATGGTATGGCCCAAAGGTTGATCAGAACCCGGCAGCTGCCATCGCCATGGTTGCGCCGCTGAGAAGCCCGGCGATTGCGAGGTACATTACGACGCGGACCGGAGCGCCCGCTGAGAGTTTTTCTTGGCGTTTGGTGTCGAGCCAGTACTTGCCGCTGCCCGTTCGGCGGATCACGCCCCGGCGCGAAAGCCACCAGCTGTACGGCGAATGGATCAGCCCGATCTCGCTGGATCGGCACGCATCGGTGCGCGTTGTTGCGCCGGCGTGGCGGAGCAATGTTACAGCGCGGCGGGTCTTTTTGTGATACCGGACCCGGCTGATAATTTCGAGATCGCTCTCGCGGAGATGGAGTGTTGACATGGCGAAGTTCCCTGCGGGCAACAACGCCCGCGACTTCACCATGCAACGCAAACAGCACCTCGGCGAGCGGCTTAGGAGAAAGCTCTGGTCCCGAGACGGAACCGTCGGCAGAGACTCTCTGGTGTGACAGAACAAGCGGATATTCGGACGCGAGGCGCTATCCCGTACGCGACTGCTTCTCTTTGAGCATCTGGTCCAGATACCGGAACACGCCATCGCTCGCGGCTTCCATGTCGTTGAG
This sequence comes from Phycisphaera sp., assembly GCA_002732755.1. GTDB lineage: Bacteria > Planctomycetota > Phycisphaerae > Phycisphaerales > UBA1924. The sequence goes on along the minus strand of NVSP01000021.1, from coordinate 3,762 downwards.
ATAGCTTGTCATGACCGTGTAGTTTGGCTCGCCATCTTTTGCAAGCTCAGCGAACACAAGGCGTGTCGCGTCGTGCACCTCTGAGTGCGGCTGCTCAAGCCCGGCGAACGACATCGTCGACGAGAAGGATGCTTGGCCGTCGCCTTGCTCGTACCACTTGCCGAGCCGGCAGTTGTGATGATCGACAAACGTGAACGACGGCTCGTGCTCGATTACGCTGATGTAGGTGTTGACCTTCCAGATGATGTGGTCGAGCTTGGCAAGGCTCATAAACGTCTGGTCGTTTGCATCAATCACCCGCAGCGCAGCGTCTGAGTTGCGAACGCTGATGCTCTGGATGCTCGTGTTGAGCGTGGAGATCGTTTCGCTGATGTGCGTGCTTTTGTCGTCCAGCTCTTGCATGTTGCCAGCGACCTTATCGAACATCGTGAGCAGGCTTTCGATCGCATCTCGGATGTCGTCAACGATCACATCTGTGCCGTTGGAGAGCGACTTCACCTCGGCTGCGACAACCGCAAAGCCAACGCCCGCCTGCCCGGCGCGGGCGGCCTCGATCATCGCGTTGAGCGAGAGCATCTTGGTCTGGTTGGCGATCCCCCGAATAAGATCGAGAAGGTTGTGAACCGTGATGATCTGCTTCTTGGTTTCTTCGGTGATGGTGCGGATGTCGGACACAGCAGTGCTGAACTGGTTCACCTCGGACTGGATCGAGACCGAATCTGATGCGAGCATCTCGCAGCTCGAAGCGATGCCGTTACAGTTGACAAAGTTCTCATTATTGAATACAACCGCTTCCGCAAAATTCGCCTGTACGTTGAGCAAACCATCGCGCACCTTCCGGTTCTCGTTGTCGAGAATGCTGAGTAGTTCCGGCGAGCTTGCGTGCTGGTTGGTCAAATCTTGCATGTCCTGTGCTCCAGAATTGGGTGTTGGAAAGACACCCGAGTTGTGGACAAGATTCAGCGAGTTTGGGGCAATACTCCAGCCCCATCGGGGGTTTGGAGCCTGACTTTCTGCCGAAAGCAGAGAGTATGCCGCACACGAGGTACCCGTAAATGTGGAATAACCGCGCACTCACGAGGCCGGACACTCGATCCGGGTGTAAAGCCGTTCAGGCGGTGCATAACACCAATCCTGCCGAAAACCCAAACCGCATTTGGTTTGCATGCAATGGATGAGCATTGTTCTATCCAATTAGGGCTGCAAACACCCGTCCTAACTCCCGCGAGATATCGCACCTGTGAACTTCGTCTCGGTCACGCGTCGAATTGATCGCGTTCGAGCTCTTCGTCGGCGACCCCTGCATGCAGGAAGAACCCGCTAAGATTTTGCGCAACTACAACGCACGCATCCGGGGTCACCTGTTCCTCGATATCGAGTGCGTCGTGAAAGACTTGGATAAGCGGCGGATTGTCCGGCTCATCATTATAACGGACAATCTGCGCGATTGTTGTTGGAAAGAATGGGATGAAGTATGGGTCGCCGGTGCACATGGCGCACTGGGCGACCGTGATGTAGCCATGATCATAGATGAACATGCTCGGGCCGTAGTTGTAGGTGTCATCGAGAATGCTATCAAGCGTGTTCCACCGCATGCATGCCGAGTTGCAGAGATGTGGGAAGTACAACGGCGCCCCGCCGAGAGGCCATCTGAGCATCATCTCCGTGTACCACTCTGGAACGATGTGCCCGAGTTTTTCACGAAATCGGGCAACCGAATCGGGCGTCTCCCGCTTCCCCGTGCGCCCCTGCAGCAAGTGATCCAGAGCTTCGGCTATTGATTCGTTTACCATGTGAACTCCGATTGATGTGGTCTCAGACCTGCAAAACACCCGTCTTAAACTCGCGCGTCAGGTCCCACCCCTGAAGCGCTGCATCGAGCGCTGCGATCAGTTCTTCGCGGGTTTTATGGGGTTCGATGATGCGGTCCACCCAGCCTCTCGCTGCGCCGTGGCGGATGTCTTGCTGCTCGTTGTACCCCGCGCGGATCGCGCCCAGGATCGCGTCGTGGGTTGCTTTGTCGATCTCTTCGCCCTTACGCTTTCGGCTGCGTTCTTCGATCATCGCCAAGACGCCCGATGCCTGCGCTGCGCCCATGACGGCGAACTTTGACCCGGGCCACGCCAGCGTCATGAACGGCTCGAACGCCCGGCCGCACATGGCGTAGTTGCCCGCGCCGTAGCTTGAGTTGGTGATGACGACGATCTTTGGGACGACCGAGTTGCTCATGGCGTTGACCATTTTGGCACCGGCGCGGATTATGCCGCCTTGTTCACTATCGCGGCCGACCATGAATCCGGTTGTGTCGCAGAAGAAGATCAGAGGCACCTTGCGCTGGTTGCAATCCATGATAAACCGGGCGGCTTTGTTCGCCGAGTCGTCGTAGATCACGCGTGGCATGTTGGCGGATTTGCTCGGGCCAGCCTTGCCACCGGGCAGCGCGCGTTCGGTGAGTTTGCCTTGGTTTGCGACGATGCCCACGGGGTGGCCCCCGATGGTGGCGTAGGCGCAGCAGAGGCTCTGGCCGAAGTCGGCTTTGTACTCGTCGAGGTCGGGCTGGAGGATTTCTCTGGCGTCTTTGCCTTTGGTGGCCGAACTCTCCGAGTTCGGATCTTTTGTGTGCTTGGTTGCTGAAGATCCCAGTTCGGAGACCTGGGCCACCGAAGACCTGGCCACGGTGCAATCAACGATGCACGCGAGGATGTCCCTGATGTCGTACTGCTCGCCGGGTTTGTCGGTGAAGAGTGTGTAGATGTCTTCTTGGTTGCGGTAGGGGGGTGTTCCTTCTCCTCCTTCTCCCCGCCGGGGAGAAGGTATCTGCGCAGCAGACGGATGAGGKGTATTCGTCGAATTACTATGTGAATCTGAAGAACTCTCTCCCCAGCCCTCTCCCTGACAGGGAGAGGGAGCAAGACTTGGATATTTGGCGATAAGGCTTCGGATACGCCTCAGACACGCATCGTCATCCGGTTCTTTGAAATCGATCGTGCCGCTAATCTCCGCGTGCATGGTCGCCCCGCCGAGTTCTTCATCGGTCACCTCCTGCCCGATCGCAGCTTTGACAAGCGCCTGACCAGCCAGATACAAACCGCTTCCTTCGGTCATCAAGAGCGTGTCGCAGAGCACGGGCAGATACCCGCCGCCCGCGACGCAAAATCCCATGATCGCCGCGATCTGCGGTATGCCCTCGGCGGAAATTCTGCTATTAAGATAAAAGATGCGACCGAAATCATCGGTATCCGGGAAGACATCCTCCTGCAACGGCAAGAACACGCCCGCAGAATCAACGAGATAGATCAACGGCAGCCGTGCTTTTCTCGCGATGTGCTGGGCCCGGATGATCTTCTTGCAAGTCATCGGAAAGAACGCCCCGGCCTTGACCGTCGCGTCGTTGGCGATGACCATGTGCAGCCTGCCCTGCACTTTGCCAACACCCGTGACGACACCCGCAGCCGGTGCCCCGCCGTGTTCCTTATACATCCCAAACGCGGCCCAAAGCCCGAGTTCTTGGAAGAAGGAGCCGGGATCGACGAGCTTGCCGATGCGTTCGCGTGCGGTCAGGCGTTCTTTGGCGTGCTGGCGGTCGATGGCTTTGGTGCCGCCGCCCATGCGGATGGCGGCTTCCTGCGCGAGAAACTCATCGGTGACGGCTTTGAGCGTGTGCGTGTCAGACATGCCAAGAGCGTAGGGCGTGGGCGGCGTGGGAATAAGGCATCCGCTTCTTCTCCCCGCCCGGGAGAAGGTGGCCGCGCAGCGGTCGGA
>NVSP01000020.1 GCA_002732755.1 Phycisphaera sp. | reverse complement strand
CGCACGCGCCGAAGCGATGTCATCATCGTGTTCCAAATGCCGCGTTCCATGCGTAACTCCTTGTCGTGACAACAAGAGCATGGACGCGGCTCGCGCAAAKCRCAACACCGAACAAAAGCCTTTGGCGCATAATCCTCGGCGGGGAGAAGGGGTGGATCTTCCTCTGGACCTAAATCATCTATAGGGATGTGTGGCCAGATCACTGAAATCCTGAGCCGGGTGCTACGGGTTGTCCGTCAAACAGCGCCTAGTAGACCTCAAGGAACACCCGGCGCGTCGGTTTGAGCTTCCGATGCAGCATCTTCCGGTTCCAGCCCTCGACATCATCCGCAACCTCCGGGTCTACCCACAGATACTGCGACAGAACCTCCGGCGGCAAGACCCGAGCCATTTGCTTGAAGATACCGATTTCCATCCCCACAAGCCCGCAGATGTAGATCAGAGCCGTGGGGCGGCTCAGTTGTTCGATCATCAACTCACTGTGCGTGGCGATCCGGTCCTGGACATAGRTCCCCTTATCAATGTCCTTCTGGCGTTCTCGGCTCAACGCAGTCAGATAGGTAAATCCCGGATTCTCCTGCTGCAAAGCCTTAAAATCCTCGTGGTAGAACAGATCCGTCGCGTAGGGCGTGCCGATGACGAGCGTCGCCGAGCGGGGCGAGGAGCGGTGGTACAGATCGCCCAGCATGCCACGAAACGGCGCGATGCCCGTGCCCGTAGCAAAGAACACATAGTCGTGCTCAGCGTGCTCGGTCGGCAGCAAAAATCGCTTGCCAGCCGGACCGACCAGATTCACCTCATCACCCACATCAAGATCGCACAGATAGTTGCTGGCGACACCCAGAAAGAGCTTGTGGGTGTCCCAGTGTTCGTCGATGAGCCGTTTGACGGTTGTGGAAAGAACCTTGCCCCGGCCGTCTTCGCCGCGGGTGGGTGCGGAGATCGAGTAGAGCCGCTGCGCGTGCGGCCTACCCCGCTCGTCATTTCCCGGAGGCAACACGCCAAACGATTGCCCGCTGCGAAAGTTGCCCGCAAGCTCAGAGCCGGAAACATCAAACTCGACATGGCGGACGACGCTGGCGGCCTTTCTGCTCGTGCAGATCTCGTTGCGCGTCACCACGCCGATCGCCGGCTCGCCCTGCCGATGCAGGTGCATCTTGACCGCAGGAAGTTCCGGCCCGTCGCTTGGCAACCTGTCAGCCATCGCTGGGTGTCCTAACGCTTAGTCGTTTCCATCATCATCAAGAGCTTCGTCGTTCTCTTGGTCGACCTCGGCATCATCAAACATCTCTTCCGGCTCGGCGCTCGGCCCGCCGAGGGATTCGATTACCTTGTTGAGTTCGGCGATGACCGAGTCGATCCGGTCGGATGCCTCGCCACGCAGCGATGTTCCCTCGAACGCATCGCGCGCTTGGGTGAATGTTTCAAGCGCCGCGGCTTTACGCGTGTCAGAGTCGGCCTGCATCGAAGCCGAGACCGATGCGATCGTGCCCGAGTTTGGCAGGGGCGTGCGGGTCTGGGCGRCCTGATCCAGAATCGACGCCACGAACTCGAGCGTCGATGCGTGGGCACCGACAAGGATGCCCTGCGATTGRCGGATCTCRCCCTTGGCAAGRTTCGCGCCCGACCGATTCCCMGARMTGGCTCGTCCTGCGGAAGAAGCCGCCGTGTCAAATGCCTCTGTCATCGCATCGAACGCAGATTGTGCTTCACCGGTTCGCAGCGACTCGATCTTCGAAACAATCCGGTCGATCCGCTGTGCGGTTTCCTCGGCCTGCTCACGAAGCCCCTTGGCCTCGTGGCGTCCTTGGACCGCTTTGGCTGCCACTTCCTGCGAGTTGGCGACCAGCAGATCGCGCTGGCTTGTCAGGCGATTGATCTCAACTTCGTGGTCGTTGATCTGTGGCCGGATCGTGTCGGCGATCGCCATCTGCATCTCGGCGTTCACCTCAAACTTGTCMGCTTCCCGYCGAAACGCAGCGGCTTGCTCGTGCAGCGGCAGCGCCTCCCGCGCCGAGAGCTTGCCCGCRTCGTTGCGGYKCTGYTCTTCTTTGATMCGAAGATCWCCMGCMGAYGCCATCGCCTGCTGGGCGAGTTGYTCAAGYTCTGCAACGCGRAYCKTGAYRRCYTCGGAWWKTWTYTGYTCGGCKRYGATCGCTGCATCGCGYTCCTGYATKTKCTCGTTGATCTGCGCCTGCTCCTCTGACGGATCAAAGGACACAGCGGTCTCAGCGAGACTGCTCAGCGTCGCCCACTCCRCGTGCTCAGATCGGAGCTCTGAAGCCCGGTCATAGAACCGCTGATTCAGATCGTTGAGCGCGATCGCGGTTGGCTCAGCAAGCCCGACCTGCGCACGGGCGATCATCAAGGAYGCCKCGGCGTTCTGCACCTTCGTGCCCGCCGACGCCACGGGTTTGAGCGTTGCGATCACGCCTCTGTATTCGCCGAGCCGGAAGTCATCACCCGGCACGCTGCTGCCCGGTGCGCCCAGCGCTTCGAGCTGTTGCGATGCCGCTTTGAGCGCGGGTGAGACCTCGTCTTCTTCGAGGCAGCCGGTGGCAAAGGCAAGGCCGCAAGCGACGAGCACCGCAGAGATGGTGGCGCGTGCGTGGCGAGTGTGCGAGATGGTGCGAGACATAAAGCGCTCTCCGGGCTGGTCTATTCGATTCCGTTCCCCTCTAACCCTAGGGTTAGGGCGGAACGGAATCGAATACAACATTTGGTGGCCCAGTTCTCCGAACTGGGATTTGCATTTCGAAATCTAACCCAAAGCACCCAGTTCGGAGAACTGGGCCACCTAAGAAGCCTCCGTCGTCAATCAACGGCCTCCGTCGTTTGCCTGAGCCTGAGGCTCCATGGCGGTCGGTGGATCATAGTCGATGTCGTAGTCCGGGCGGGGGGTCCACATCGCATCGATCCATTCTGCTGCCCGGCGGTAGTTGCGGTCCTCGGGTGTCCGAAAAACCGAGCGCCAACCCCGACCAACCTCAGGGTGGGGCGTTGAGGTCTGTTTGTGGGGCAGAGCGTACTTGAGGAGCAGGCTGGCAGCGGGGTCCTCAAARTTGAGCAGGGCGTCCCCATCTTTCGTCCGATAACGCTCCAGAATCAGCATATTCGTGTAGTAGACCTCGGGCTTGGTGGTCGTCGCGCGGACGAGCCTGAGTCGGCCCGCCTCGGTCCCGCCGTGGCAACTGGTCGTCGCGCACGAGTTGTGGAGCCAGGTCCGGTGGACATAGTCGCGGAACATGCGGATCGCCTCGGGGTCTTCTTGCACTTCTATTTCTTGGTAAAAATCTCGGGCGGGCAGCGAGAACAGGAACCGGAGCTGCTCGGATCGTGAAGCCGACAAAATAGCCTCTCGACCGGCAGCGGTCTCGGGCACCTTGGGGTTGTCGTTGTACACCTCGAAGACCGCTTCCAAAGTCTCGCGCTTGATGCGGAGTCTTGGCGGMTCTTTTTCATCGATCYCCCACACCCTAATCAGGTTGATCTGCTCATCGGTGAGCAGCGGAAAGTCCGGGATCGCCAGCCTGGTGCGGCGTGGGCGGGCTGCGCCTTCGCCGGGTTCTTTCGCGTCGGGGTCATTCCGTGCCGCTGCGAGTTTGAGGTTCTGCTCAGCAACCGTTTTGAGATTCTTAGCGGCTTTGTGGAAGGGCTCAATCTTGAGAATGCCTTCGAGTTCGACGAGCGCTAGATCGCTGCGGTCATATTTGATGAGCCATCGCACGATCTGAATCAGTCGCTCTGTGTCGTCGTCTTCGGTCGTGGCTCTCATGTTCCGGTAGCGGTCTTCTAACGGCGGCTGGATGTACGATTCGCGGATTTTGTTGTTGGCGATGGTCGAGCGGATGCCGTTGATCAGGAGCGTGATCGAGGTTTCCGATTCGGAGACGAGTGTGCCGGTCATGACCTGGCCGTCGTGCAGCACAACGGTCGCGACCCGCCCCTCGTCTTCGGGCTGCTCGGTTTGCAGGGCAGCACCGAGCAGGCAACAGCCAACAACTGCGATTGCAAGGCTCGCTTGGAAACGCCTCGGGATGGATCGGCTTTGGCTGGTCACCTGCAAGGATAGTGCGGCAACCAAGAGCAAATGTCCAGTGGCACGCTCAGGCGGCGATGCGAAGATCCTCGGGGAGGTCTTCCTGCGTGTAAGAATCCGTCGCCTTGGTGATGGTGGCGTACTGGCTCAGGGGCACCTGGGTGCCGGTGTTGAGGTCCTTGCAGACCATCTCGCCCAGCTCAAGCCAAATCGAGATMGGGCCTTGGATAGTCTGCGTGATGTCCGCCGATTGCCCGCCGATGCGGATCTCCGCGTTCTGGCACAGTTCTTTCTGAACCGTCAGTTTCGGGGTGCCCGTGTCGGTGGTTCGCAGGGCATCGCGGATCGATTCCATCAGCCGCTTAATCTTGTTCTCGTGCTCGGCTTCCTCGAACTGGAGCAGCGTGAGCATTTCTGCCTTGGTCGGTGAGTAGTCCGGGTCCTCATGCAGCTCGGCTGCCCTGTCGCTGCATTCTTTCGCCTTGGCTCGGCATGTACGAACAATGTCCAGAGCGATGTGGACCATCCGATCAATCTCCGGCACCCTGCCAAGTGTCACAATCGTTTTGGTCCCGGACTCTGTCCCGACCTGCCCGAGTTCGCACTCGTTGAGCGTCGAGAGCTCACCGCCCATGAGTGTCGCGGCGGGTGACTTGGTGTCGTGCGAAACAACAATATTGCAGTCGCAGATATCGTTCTCGATCACCAGATCCCGGCCGACTTGGCAGTTGCACTTGTCGAGATACTTTGCAACAAGATCGCGGGTTGCATAGATGGCCCCTTTTTCTCGGCCCGACATGCCTGCCGAAAGAACAACATCGCGCGATGAGGTCAGACTCGCAGCCTCGACCAATCCGCAGGCAGTTATGGTCTTGCCCGCTTCAACATTGAACCCGTCTTTGATCCCCTTGGAGATGGTTATGTTGCCCGGAAAGTCGATGTTGCCAGTAGAATAATCGATAGCCCCGGCAATCGTGAGTGTCGGGCTGATCGAGAGTGAGTCGCCTTCAAAGACGACCTGTCCTGCTACCTTGGCAAAGATCGAGCCGTCCTCGTGGTCTTCGATCGAGTTCTGGTCGAGCTTGACAGCGCCGGTTGTCCCGGGCTTTGCGGCGATGTTGTTGCCGCAGACATCGATGCCGTCGGTCCCATCGGTTGCCCGCGTAAGCTGCCCGATCTTCTGGCCGGCCKKSACSWYCAKRWMSRAWSMCYGSWMSMSSTGSYSRMSAKYSKSRKARYSMKMKTKSWYSYYKGTWRMGYYCWGRKCKSCKYCGGCGTGCGCTGCTTGGTCGTGGATCAGTTGGAGCTCGGGCGTGAGATCGAAACCCTCGCATTCGCCATCGACAGCCTTCTGGCCTTCTGCAATCAAGTGTTGAAACGTGTCATTCTCGGAAAAATCGTGAGCGTCGTAGGCTTCGATCGCGTCATCGACGCTGCTGATTAGCGCAGACGATTGCTGGATCGCCTGCGAAAGGGCCTGCGCCACGATCATCTCGGCTGCCATGGCAGTAGAGTCGAACCCTTGGTCCAAGACGAGGACCGCTTCCATTTTGTCCGAGGACAACTGGATCGTTATTTTGGTTTCGTCTTCCTGTGTCATGACGCAAGAGCCTCGCGGGTATCACTTTCTGGATCAGGCAGCCTTTTTCGTGAGCGTCTCGGTGATCCGCTGGCCGAGTGAGTCCGGTGTAAACGGCTTGACAACATAGTTGTTCACGCCAGCCTTGATGGCCTCGATTACGCGGGCCTTCTCGCTCTCGGTGGTCACCATGATGATCGGGGTGGTCTTGTCGGTCTGGCGGATCTGCTTGACGAATGTAATGCCGTCCATAATGGGCATGTTCCAGTCAACAAGCATCAGGTCGGGCTGGAACGCGCCGACCTTGCTGAGCGCATCCTGGCCGTCGCAGGCTTCTTCGATCTCTGTGTACCCGAGCTGGCTCAGGACAGATTTCTGGATCGAACGCATGGTCTTGGAATCGTCAACGAGAAGGATTTTCATAACAACTGTCCTTGTTCTAAATCTGAGCAGAGAGGTTTCGTTAGGCGGCCTTGCTGTTCGGTGTTGATTTCACATTCGAGGAGCTTGATTCGCGGATGGCTATCTCGATCGTGAGGTCGCCAGCGGGTGTCGAGCAGGGGATGCTCACGCACGGCGTGTCGCTGCGCGTGTTGATCACATGCCCGGGGCCGATGACCACGCTTGGGCAACTGATTGAAACATCCTTGTCAAGGAACATGCCCTTGGCCGAGCCTGAAACCATGTTGACCAGTTCGCCGATCGCGTCGGCAAAGTCGGGCGAGTCGGATGGGAGTTCCATGCCGCAGAACGCCGTGACYAGTTTCTCAGCAGTTTCTTTGGAGAAACTGAGGACAACAGACCCGACGACATCGCCCGACATCCCGATGATGCCCGAGACATCGAAGGTTGCGGTAGAAGCCGTCTTGATCGATGGCTCGTTGATGGTGACGGGCATGTWGAGCATCGTTGAGAACACATTCTTGGTGCTCTTGATGAACGGCGTGATGTACTGAGGGTCCATCGTGGTCCTTTCTTGGCGCTTGGGCGNMAATTAGGCCCAAAGCGTGTCAGCGTGGTGTCTGCTCTTTGATCGATCCAAACCGGGCACCACTTGACCTCCAGAACCCGCTGCACGCAAAGCGCGTCTTTATCGGGGCCATCGCGCACAGACATCCGTGCGGTAAACCGGTTGCTTGGTTGAGTTTGGGAGTACCGGCTCGGCGGAGTCGAAGGTTGGCCGGTGGGGGCCAAAGCCAAAAGAAATGCCCAGGAGAGGACTCGAACCTCCACCCTGTTTCCAGGACTACCACCTCAAGGTAGCGCGTCTGCCAATTTCGCCACCTGGGCAAAGGTGATGAGCGGGCCACATCGGGTCGGCCAGCGGGCAGCAGTATACGCGCGATCGTGTGCAGATCGACTCGGATAGCTGCCAAACGCGCTCCTAGAGTCTGCAAGGGTCCGATAGAGGTGCCCGTTTTGAYAMWGSWGSSASTGAMATSSRNGMMWYYSRKMTTSAYYNNARCATNGGCAATTTCACAGGCAAAGACAAGCGCAGAGCAGGCGGATGTCTTTGAAGCTGTCATCCTCCAAGACGGGGTGCTCACCTGCAAAGCCCAAGGCTCTGCGGAGGTCGCTTTCTACAAACTCCAAGCCAGAGGCGATGCCCTGTTCGTTTCACTCGAAATGCAGGACCGCTGGCAGAGCGGATCGATCGAATCCACGCTCACGCACTCGGGCGACCCGCTCGAAGAACTCCTCGACGAGGAACTGGCAGAACTCGGCTACACCGGGGGCCAACCCTCATACCAACACTTCCGTGACGACCACATGATGTTCGTCTTTCAGACCAAGGTGCCTCTGGATGGGCTTACTCCCGAAGAGGTAGCAAAGACCGCAGCCCATTTTCTGCTGGGGTACGAGGCCTGCTTCCGGCAACTGGGCGACATGGACGAAGACGGCGGCGAAGATTGATCTCAAACACGCAACACTCTGCGATTCAAGGGCGGGGCTAATTCAATGCGGATTCTGATGCTGGGCTGGGAGTTTCCACCCTTTATCGCGGGCGGTCTGGGGACCGCCTGCAACGGGCTGACCCGTGCGCTCGACAGGCTCGGCCACGAGGTCCTGTTTGTCCTCCCGCGTGAGGCCGACAGCAATGTGACGGAGAAAGTCCGCATCGTCGGGCCCAACACTGAGAACAAAGAACCACTGCCGGAGCGTCAAGCCGGTGGCTCGGCACCAGTCGGCGCTGCGCCAGAGCCCGGGCAAGCAGCGGGGGATGACTCGATCCGGCCCGCACCGCCAGCAGAGTCAGCCGAGTTTCGCCACGCGACTTTTCTTTCGGTCCCCGCAGGGCGGAGCAGTTCCTACGCAGCGTTCACACCCGGCGAGCCAGGCTCGCTCGAAGCTCTCCAAGCCCAGCAGCCCGCAACCGGCCAGTCGGCAGGCAAGCCAGTGCTCCCTCGCGGCGTGACCCCGAGGCAGTTCGAGGCGCTCGCCGCGGCGGGTGTCGCGCCGACCGATGAGTCCTACGRSKGGMSWWSSKGCGMCANCTACKKCRRSSACMYSRKCKKYGMSRMNGCCCRMYRTSSAMGSKKYGYYMSMRSSRYHGNCCGASCKCSMSGAKKWYGATGTCATTCATGCGCACGACTGGATGACCTACGCCGCCGGTGTCGCGGCGGCAAAGATCAGCGGTAAACCGCTCGTCGTTCATGTCCACTCGACCGAGTTTGACCGTTCTGGCGAAACAGTCAACCAGCAGCTTTATGAGCTTGAGCGCCTCGGCATGCACGCCGCCGATCGGATCATCTGTGTCAGCAGGCTCACCAAGTCGATCTGCACGCGGCGCTACGGGGTTGATGGCTCAAAGATCCAGGTTGTCTACAACGGCATCGACGACGACCGGGTGCAACCAACCCCGGGCCAGGGCATTGCAAGCACCGACAAAATCGTTCTCTTTCTTGGCCGGATCACGATGCAGAAGGGGCCTGAGTACTTTGTCCGGGCCGCCAAGCGCGTGCTCGACAAATACAGCGATGTAAAGTTTGTGGTCGCGGGTTCGGGCGATATGGCTGTGCGGATGATCGAAGAGGCGGCGACCCTGGGGATCGGGCACAAGGTCCTGTTTACCGGGTTTCTTCGCGGCAAAGATGTCGATCGTGTCTTTCAGATGGCCGACTGCTATGTCATGCCCAGCGTGTCTGAGCCGTTCGGGATCGCGCCCTTGGAAGCGATGAAGAATGATGTGCCGGTGATTATCAGCAAGCAATCGGGCGTGAGCGAAGTGCTCACGCACGCGCTCAAAGTTGATTTCTGGGATGTCGATGAGATGGCAAACAAAATCATCGCGGTGCTCCGCCACCCGCCCCTGAGCCAGACGCTCCGCCAGCACGGCCCGATGGAGTTGCGGGGGCTGACCTGGGACGGCGCAGCAAAGCGGACGGCCGATGTGTATCAGGCCGTCCGCGATATGGTTCTTGTTTGACGACTCGGGCAAGAGCCCGATTCAGATCAGATGACGATCAGGCACCGCCGATTTCTTCTTCAGGAACATCAACATCTTCTTGATTTTCTTTGATTTCTTCCCGCTGTTCTTCAGAGAGACTGTCGAGGGCGGTTGGTGGGTTCGTGCTGCCGCCGCCGCTGAAGAAACTCGAGTAGGTGATATACCCAGCCACGCCGAGGATCACGACCGCGATCACGATTTTGACCGTGTTGCCCGAGCCGCCCGCTGCTGCTGCCGATGATCCTGAGTCTTCGTCTGACATTGCTGTCTCCTTACAAGTTCATTTGGACGCCACGATCAAACGACCCGGCGATCCTTGATTCCATCGGACCAATCGGTCCAAGATGTGCATTCTACGCGATTTAGGCAGGTGCCGGAAGGATTTGCTTACCCGACATCCCGGCGTTGGAACAGAATCACCGCCAGGCACAAAAACGCCCCGATCTGAAGCACGCTGTAGATTACGAGCTTGATGATGTGCCAGCCCGGGATTTCCCGGTTCTGGGTGACCGCGTCCAGCAGCCAGAAAAAGTGCATATTCGGGACGATCGACCACGCACCCAAGGCTACCACATTGATCTTGGTCGGCTGTGTGAAGATGTAGTCGCCCTCGCGCGGCGGGCGTTTGACCGCCAGCATGCGTGACCCGATGTTCTGGATCGTGATCGATTTGCGGTCTGAGGTTTTGACCATMAGAGCCGGTGGCGTGTCGTCGGCGAACAACCGCGACTCGTCCGCCGGGTCACCCTCGAAGGGCTTGAAGTCCGGGACCGCCATACCCAGCCCTTGCGGGCTTGAGCCGTAGTAGATCGGCGTGCCGGGTGAAAGCGTCTCTTCGGGGAAGTTCTTGAGCGTGATGTCGTACCGGGCACCCTTGGCGCGGAAGTCTGTAAACTCGAACCGCTGGGGCTCGGCGGACTCGATGATCGCTGCAAAGTCGTTGACGAATGCGCGACTGCCGATCAGGTGGTTCGAGAGCAAACCGAGCACAAAGACCCCGATGCAGATTACCAGCGTCATGACCTGGCTGAGCCGAGTCGAAGCAGCCACCGCGACCGCGGTCATCACCATGACCGCCAGCGCAAGAGACAAACACGCAAGCATCACCTGCGGCTTGAAGTCGCTTCCGATCGACTGAAAGTGCCAGTCCGGGTCGATCATCAGCGTGACGACATATGCGCCGGGCACAAGCGCGGTCATCAAGACCACGGCGATCTGCGGGAACGACCAGCCGTAGAAGAAGTTGGTCCAGCCCGCAACAACCATCGACAAGAACACAGCCGAGGCGCTCAGGATAATGACCGGCATATCGAGCGAGTCGGACGCCTTGGACATCACCTCGTGGCGGATCCCAAAGAGCAGAAACGAGACCATGATGAGCGTCGCCATCAGAATCGCAACGGTCACACCAAGATATTTCCCGAACACAACGGTGGGGCGGGAGACGGGTTTGGAGACAATCGTCAGGATCGTCTTGTCCTCAATCTCCCGGCTGATGACGGCGGTCGCCTGAAAGGCAGCCAAAATCATTCCGGTGACAAAGACGGTTGCCAACCCCACATCGAGGAGCATTTTGTTGTCGCCGTGGACCTCGGCGCTGGTGGTGTAGCCCATCGAGAAGCCGCTGGCCGCGGTGTTGAGGGCCTGGAGAAGCCCGGAAATGACGATCAGCACAAAGAAAAGGGGCTGTCGAAGGCTCTCGACGAGTGTGTTTCGGGCGATGTGGAGTGTCTGGAAGAGCATGGTCTGTATGGCATTTCCGTGTTGCAGATCGTTCCGAGGGTGTCGGTTGCCCGGCCAGGCATACGCTGCCGAGTGGCCAAAGTTCGAGGCTCGCTGAACATAGTTCGATGCCGATCGTAGTTCAACGGCAGCAACCTTGCGTCTTCTGCGTGGCTCCCGAGTGGACAGCCGTTGGATGGGTGCTGAGAATGCTGCCCGGCTAGGACCGGTCTGTTTCGGTGCGGCGGAGTCGCGCTACGCCGCCATTGGGTGGTTCGGATGGAGCCAAGGCGTCGGCCCGGGTTCTGTAGGCCGGGGTTTCACGACCGACATGTTCTCACACAGGAAGCAACCATGCGGGCCGATCACCTGTCCTACAAGCGGGCCACCAGCGTTTCGATGCTCGGCGTTGCCATCCAGATTGCTCTGGGTGTCGCGCTGCTGCTCTACGGCTTGCTTGAGGACGACCGTGCCGGGGTCACCGGCTCACTGCTTATTCTCCTCGGCACAGCGGTCTGGATCGCGCTTGCGATTGTCTTTGATCAGCACCGTCGAGAGCGGATCGAAGCCGTCGAATACGAGAACTTCGCCGAGCAGGATTCGGCAAGCTCGAGTGTCTTCGACGAGGCAGCCGGCGATCTGCGTGTCGCGGCCAAGCGGCTCGACTGGCTCTACAAGTTCATGCTCCCGGCGATCAGTATTGCCGTGGGGGCTGCGCTCGTTCTCATCGGCTGGTCGAGGCTTGGCACCGGACCCTCGGGCATCGTCGAGCAAGCCAACGAGGGCGTGGTCGCGGCAGCTAAAATCGGGCACCACGGCTGGGCGATCGCTCTTGGCATCGGGATCGCTGTCATCGGGTTCGTCTTTGCACGCTTTACCTCGGGCATGGCTCGCGCCAAGGTCTGGGAAAACCTCCGCGGCGGCTCGGTCTACTCGGTTGGCGCCGCGATCTTTGGCCTGGCCATCGCGGTGGGGCATTTTGCAGACCTTGCCGGCTTTGGCAGTGTGCTGACAAGCCTCAACTCGATCCTTGCGATCACCATGATCGTGCTGGGTGCCGAGATCTTCCTGAACTTCGTTCTGGATATTTACCGCCCAAGGCCCGTTGGCGAATACCCACGGCCCGCGTTCGATTCCCGGCTTCTTGGCTTCGTCGCAGCGCCGGACCGCATCGCAGAGTCCATCAACGAGGCGATCAACTACCAGTTCGGCTACGAGGTCACATCGAGCTGGTTCTACCGGCTTCTCAGTAAATCGTTCCTGTGGCTTTTCCTCGGCGGCGGGCTTGCGATCTGGCTCATGACATCGCTTGCGGTCATCGAGCCTCATCAGCGAGGCATCCTGCTCGTCAACGGCAAGGTCAAGGCTGAGTTTGGACCCGGGCTGCATGTCAAGCCGCCGTGGCCCTTTGGCCGGGTCATCGTGCCGGAGTTTGTCCGCACTGAGCGGGTGGGCGAGGGGCGCGACGCGACCGAGAAAGAGGTCATCGAGATGACCGCCACCGGCGTTCGGATTCTTGATCTGGCCGCAGAGGCGTTGACCGAAGACGAAGCCAAGTCCGTGCGCCTCTGGACCAACGAGAGCCTCGATGAGACGCTGCTGGTTGTCCAGCCCTCGCGAGAAACCGGAACCGGTGCATACGGTCGCGGGCTTTCGCTCGCCAATGTCCGCGTGCCGGTGTTCTACAGCATCAAGCCGGGCGGCGTCGAAGCGTACCTGAGGCTGGGCCAAGACGCCAAGACCCGCGATACGCTCCTGCGCATGGTCGCCAAGCGCGAGTTGATGCGGGAGTTTGCAAGCCGAACGATCGACGAGGTCATCGGCGCGGGGCGCAACGACATCCGCCATTCACTCAAGATGCGTTTGACCGATGCGTTTGACAATCTCAACCCCGATGTCGAGGGCAACCCCATCGGCGCGGGCATCGAGATCCTGTTCGTAGGCCTTGAAGATGCAAGCCCGCCACAGGACACGGCCAAGGCGTTCGAGCTTGTGCTCGAGGCTTCGCAAAAGAGCGAGACCGCGATCATCCAGGCCCAGCAATCGCGCGCCGAGACACTCGCCAAGGTGGTCGGGTCGGTCAGTGGGGCCGAGAAGATCGTTGCGGCGATCGCCGAGTACGACCAGTTCCGCGCTGTCGGCAGCACGCAGGACACCATCGAGCGTGAAATCGCGGTCCGTGGGTTGATCGAGAGCGCTGGCGGCGAAGCGGGCGACATCATCATGGCCGCCCGCGCCGACCGGTGGGACCTGCACATGAACGCGAGGTCGCTGGCCGTCGAGTACGGGGGCAAGCTCGCCGCGTACGAGGCTGCGCCCCAGATTTACGAAAGCCGGATGCGCTTTGTTGCGATCCAGGAAGCGATCAAGGATCTACGCCTGTACATTATCGATGAGTCGATTAAAAGCCATATCCGTCTGGATCTGTTGGACAAATACTTGGGATCGAGCATGTTCGATCCGCAGAATGAAGGTGACATGTGAGCAGCATGATGCAGACACTCAAAAAGCCTGTGTTCTTTGTGATGACGATCCTGATCGTCGGGGCGCTGGCGGCGTTTAGCTTCACCTACACGGTGCGCTACAACGAGAAAGCCGTGGTGACATCGTTTGGATCGGCAAACGACGCGGATCTTAAGACTGAAGCCGGGCTGAAGTTCAAGTGGCCCTACCCGTTCCAATCGGTCACGAGCTATGACACGCGGATGCAGATCGTCGATGCGGTCGGCGCCCAGCAGCAGACCGCCGACGACAAGCAGATCGTTGTCGAGGCGTACGCGATCTGGCGTGTCCACAACCCGCTTAATTTCTACACCAAGTTCTCAAACTCAGGCTCTGACCCCAGAGACCACTACGCCCACGCCGAGCGGACCGTCAGGTCGAGCCTCAGCTCTGCGATCTCAGCAACAAGCCGATYCCGCATGGATGAGCTTTTCTCACCAAGCGCTGGCGCATCGAAGCTTGCGGATCTTGRAGCCGCAATTTTGWAGGCTGTGCAGCGCGACTCGGGCGACCCGGACACGGCGGGGGGCTTTGGCATCGAGATCGTCGATGTGGGCATCAACCGCATCCGCCTGAGCGAACAGAACTCCAAGGATGTGATCGAGCGGATGAAGGCCGACCGCCTCCGTCTTGCGCAAGAAACCATCAGCGCGGGCGAGGCCAACGCGCAGTCGATCCGGTCACGAGCCGAGAAGGATGCCCAGCGGATTCTTTCGTTTGCAAACCTGCAGGCCAAGCAGCTCAAGGCCACGGGCGACCTCGAAGCGGGCGAGTACATCGCCGCGATGCAAGAAAGCCCCGAGCTTGCCACGCTGCTGGCAGAGCTGCAGTTTCTGCGTGATGCGTATTCCAAGCAGATCACGCTCGTTGTTTCTGGCGCACCGGGGTTTCGGATGCTCCAGCCCTCGGCGCTCGAAGCACTCCGCGGCGGCGGCGACGAGCAGGAGAACGGCCAGTGAGCGAGGAGCACACAGACCAAACCGGGGCACCAAACGGGACACACGACGAGTCACGCGGGGCGGCCTCGGTCACCCTGAGATCAAGCGGGCAGGACGAGAACGCCGGCGTGCTTCTCGACCGCGCCAACCGCTCAGCGCTCGATGCGCTGCGCATCGCCTACACCATCATGACATGGATCATGGTCGGGCTTTTGGTGCTCTTTGTGCTCAGCGGGTTCCAGTCTGTCAACGAGAGCGAGCGAGCGGTCCGGCTCCAGTTCGGCAGGATCGACAACTCGGATCTTGGCGCTGGTTTCCAGTTCGCCTTCCCGCCGCCCGTGGGCGAGCTTGTCAAAATCCAGATCGGCCAGCAGACGCTGCGCATCGACGAGGCGTTCTATCCCAAGCTGAGCGGGCAACAGAAGAGCCAAACGGTTGAGCAGCTTGCGAGTCGCGGCTCGTTCCGAAGCTACGACCCCGCCGAAGATGGCTCACTTATTACCGCCGACCAGAACCTTGCCCACGCCAAGTGGCAGGTGCTCTACGAGCGCGCCAACTCGACCCTGTGGCTGACGAATATCGACGAGGAAATCGAAGAAGAACTCATCAGGCTCTCGGTCGAGCGGGCGGTGGTCCGCGCGATGGCGGAGATCACCATCGATGATCTTGTCAAACAGTCGGCAGGCTCTGAGGGATCGGTCGCCCGCCGGGCCGAGTTGTATTCGCAGCAGTCGCTCGACCGCCTGAACTCGGGCATCGAGATCGTTCGGCTGGACATGATCGATCCGGGGCCGCCGATCAACCTGTTCAACGACTTTGCCAAGGTCAACAGCGCCCAGACCGGTGCCAACACCGGCAGGGACGAGGCGCTGCAGGATGCACGCACCCAGCTCAACGGCGTCGCCGGCGGCGCGGCGACGGATCTGATCGAACTCATCAACCGCTACGAACGAGCAACCGATCTTGGGGACAACGAGTCGCGGGATGTCCTGCTCTCGGCGATCCAGTCAGTGTTTATGGGCGAAGCCGTCACGGTCGAACCGGTCGCCGAGGGTGAGTCTGCTCTTACACTCGCCGAGGGAGCGGTCTCGGGCCAGGTGACGCAGCTTATCAGCGACGCCCAGACCTACCGCCGGCAGGTGCGCGACGAGGCGCAGGCGGATCTCACCCGGTTTAGCTCGAAACTTGAACAATACAACACGAACCGGAGCCTGCTGGTTTCACGCGAGTGGGCCGACGCGGTGGGCGAGTTCCTCCGCAAGGACACGGTGCAGACGGTGTTCTTGCCCGTGGGCACAGATGTGCTCGAGCTGCTGCTCAACCGCGATCCGCAGATCCTGCGTGACCAAGAGAAAGCCAGCAACCGGCAAGAGCTGATCGACGCCAACGAGGAGCGCAAGGAGCTCCTCAACAAGCAAACGCTCAGCGATGTGAACAAGGGCAACAGCCGCTGATTGGAGAATGAGGTTGGCGCAGAGTTCGACACAATCAGGGCAGAAACCCGTCGTCGCGTGCCAGCGGCTCTCCAAGGTCTTCAAAGATTTCTGGATGCGGCCCCGCGTCCGCGCGGTCGAGGACCTCACGCTCGAGATCATGCCGCACGAGATCTTCGGCCTGCTCGGGCCCAACGGCTCGGGCAAGAGCACGACGATCAAAATGATCCTCGGTTTGCTGACCCCATCCAAGGGCCGGATCGCGGTGTTTGGCAAGTCGCCCTCGGATGTCGCCACGAAAAAACGCATCGGCTRCCTCCCGGAAGAGAGCTATCTCTACCCCTTTCTCAACGCACGCGAGACGCTTGAGTACTACGGAAAACTGTTCTCGCTTGATGTCAAAACCAGAACAAAACGCATCGACGAACTCCTCGWCATGGTTGGGTTGACCGCCGCCCAGCACCGCCCGGTCCGCGAATATTCAAAGGGCATGCAGCGCCGTATTGGTCTTGCACAGGCTCTGATCAACGACCCGGACTTTCTGATCCTCGATGAGCCGACGACGGGCCTAGACCCGATCGGGACCAGACAGGTCAAGGACCTCATCATCGAGCTTGGTCGGCGGGGCAAGACTGTGCTGCTGTCGAGCCATTTGCTTTCTGATGTCGAAGATGTCGTCGACCGCATGGTCATCCTCTACGGCGGCAAGATCCGCGACGAGGGTACGATCGATTCGATGCTCACCAAGCACTCAAAGACAACCATCGAAGCGGATGTGCTCGATGATGAAACAATCGCCGAGATCGACGAGGTTATTCGCAGGCGTTCGGGTGGCACCAAGGCAGTGCTCTCGGTCACACACCCACGCCAAAAGCTCGAAGAGAAGTTCCTCGAAATTGTCGAGAAGGCCAAGGCCGAGCGCGTCGAAACATCCGGCGCGACCGGCGACGGCGCAACGGCTGCGTTCCTCGCATCTGGCGCAGTTGTCGTCGGTGAAACAGTCGTGGGCGATCAACTGATCGACAAGCTCGTGACGACAGAGCCCGAGCAAGTTGCAAAGCCAAAAGTTCCGGCTGCGCCCAAAGAGCATGTGCCAACCGAAGAAGAAACCGCCAAGAGTGTTCTGGACGACCTCATCGCGCCCGACGAACCAGCACCCGCTCCCGCAGAACCAAAGGCAGCCGAACCCGCCAAGCCCGATCAGGTCAAACCGGCAACGAAGCCTGCAACCGACCAGGGCGAAGTGGATCTTGATGTGATCGGTTCGCTGCTCGATGACGACAATGAAACCGAAGATGATGCGGAGCCCTCGGCGTGAAACCCCTCGAGCTGAAAGCTCGCGCTGACCGTGTCCAGCAGCTACGAGGCTTCAAGCTCATCGCCTCGGCGGTGATCATTCTGGCTGCGATTATTATGTCGGTCTCGGCGTATGTAGCCTCGGCTTCGCCCGTGCTGCAGTCGTCGGCTCAGACCGGCGGCGATACCGGCGTGGAATCGTCGATCACCAACACCGATGCTGCACAGCTCATGCTCGAAACCGTTTTGCAGGGCGCCGATGGGCCGGCTGGCACGGTCATTGCTTCGGGCCTCATTGCCGCAGCGGCCTTGGTCGTTGTTTGGCTCGGCCTCGGGCTGACATATCTCGCGCTCGGCTTTGTGTTGATGGCTCTTGCTGGCCCGCTCTGGTTCTTTGATGGCACCCGCGGGTTCTCCAAGCTTGTCATCGGAGTTGTCGTGCTCGCCGCGTCGTTCTCGGCGCTCATGCAGGGGCTTCGGGTAGTCCTTGGTGGCAAAGGCCCGATCCGGGCGATCGCCCGCAATGTGCTCGCCGAGGCGGTCAGGCTCCGGCTCTCGATCGTCTTTATTGTGCTCCTGATCTTCGGCTTGGCGGCTCTGCCGGGCATGCTCRAYRCSGATCARCCRCTGCGGTACCGSGTKCARKSGTTCWTGCARTKKKSMACGGGSGSCKCRTTCTGGCTYATCGCMMTSYTGRYSGTSTTCTTYAGYGYYRSCACKGTSTCGWMYGARCARCGCGAMAARRTMATCTGGCAGACSATGACCAAGCCCGTCGCGGCTTGGCAGTACCTCTTTGGCAAGTGGCTTGGGGTCTCTGGGCTTGCTGCCGTCTTGCTCGCGGTCAGCAGTTCGGGTGTGTTTTTGTTTGTTGAGTACCTCCGCAATCAGCCCGCCATCGGCGAGAAAGAGGCGTATATCGCCTACGCGGATTCCGGGCTGAGCGAGGATCGGCTGGTTCTTGAGACGCAGATCCTCAGCGCCCAGCGGATCGTGCCCGTGGAAGAGCCTGTGATGGACAACATCACGATCGAATCGATCATCGAGGCGACCATCAAACGGCTGCGTGACGAAAACCCGGACTATGTTGTCACGCAAGAAGTCGTTGACAAGATGCGTGAAGAGCTTGAGAAACGGGGCCGGGCGCTCTACTTCTCGATCCCTCCCGGCGGAACGCAAACCTTCGTCTTCAAAGATATCAACCTCGGTCCGACCGAAGATGTCCCGATGGTGCTGCGGTACCGGGTCGATGCCAGCGCCAATGAGCCGGATCTGCAGTTCAAGATTTCGATCGGCTTGCCCATGGTGGCGCCGGTGGTCCGCGACACGGGCCTTGGGCACACGCATTCTCTGCCGATCGCGCCGATCATTGTCTTTGCGCCGGTGCCGAGCGACCCTACGCCGCGTGTGATTTTGCCCGATGACCCGAGCTTTAGCCGTGCGCTGCAGGCGATCAAGGCGGGCCAGCTCCCCGGCGCACGCTATGTCACCGCGGGCGAACTTCTTACTGTGGATGGCGAGCTTGTCATCGAGATCTCAAACGGCGAGTTTGCCTACATGACCGATGGGCGGCAGATCGTCGGCACAGGGACCRTCCCAAACAGCGCCGGCATGCAGATCCCCGCGGGCGGGCTGAGCGTCTCCTATACCGTGGGAAGCTACCACGCCAACTACGCAAGGGCCATGACCGTGCTCTGGCTCAAGCTCTCGTTTCTTGCGATGCTCGGCATTTTCTGTTCGACWTTCCTGAGTTTCTCCGTCGCCAGCATGATGACCTTTGGCGTGTTCCTGATGGCGGAAAGCTCCGGGTATCTCCGCACCGCGATCGACAACTACGCCACGCTCGATACCGATGGCAACCTCAACTACCTCAAACTCCTTGTCTCGTCGATCGCCTTGAGCGTGTCGTGGGTCTTTAAGACCTACGCCGAGCTTTCGCCGGTTGAAAAGCTTGTGAACGGTCAGGCCATCGGCGGCGTAGTACTCCTTAGGGGCATCGCGGTTGTCGGTGTGTGGTGTTTGTTGCTGTTTGCAGCGAGCGTTCAGATATTCCGCAGGCGTGATCTGGCGATCTACTCTGGGCAGTAGCCCGCCAAGGAGCTTTGCGCATGACGCACGACAAGCTAGTCCAGACCGTCGCGGGCGCGATCATGCTCGTGCTCCTCGGCGCTTCGGGTGTCGTTGGCACATCGATCACCGAATCCAGCGGCAGGCACCAGCTCGTCTACGCCGACAGCGCCGGTGAGAACGACCGCCCCGAGGTCGCTCTTGGCATCGCGATGGGTGCGTTTCGGGGCGTGTTTGTCAACATGCTCTGGATCCGCGCCAACCGTCTGCAAGAAGAGGGCAAACTCTACGAGGCGATCGAGCTTGCCAATGACAGCGACTTTGGCCTTGCCGCAACTGTCTGGACCAAGGACCTTAAAACCGCGCTGACGGCCACCAAACGGCTTGAAGCGGGCTTTGTTCAGGTCAATCAGAACCTTGTCGTGCAGCCAAACCTGTCATATGGCGGCGTCAAGCTTTCGGGTCTTGGCAAGGAGGCATCGCTTGAAAGCATGCTTGAACATTTCACGCACAAGAAAACCATCATCATGAATATGGAATAACCCTGCCCGCGTTCCCAAACCGGCCGGGTTGCAACATTTG
>NVSP01000019.1 GCA_002732755.1 Phycisphaera sp. | reverse complement strand
ATTTTGGATATGTTTCAAAGACTCTGGGTTGAGCCAGGCACCGGCGGCTTGTGTTGGTCCGTCGATGCCGTCGGTGGCGAGGCCGAAGATGAGCCAGTCGTATTTGGTGTGTTCGAGTTCGAGCGCCGCGGCGAGGATGGCTTCTTGGACTGGCCCGCCGAGGGTGCCGGGTTTGATGTTTGAGACTGTTGGCTCGCCGCCGAGGATGACAGCGTGGTGTGTGTTGAGTGATTCTGCGATGAGTTTGCCGGCGTCGTGCGCATGACCTGTGAAGTCATTGATGATGCGAGGTGTAAAGCCATTGGATTGCAGGAAATCGGCAGCGGCRTYGATCGCGGYYTGGTTGTTCAGGATGATYGAGTGCGTGATGTCTTTGTGCTGGAGTTCTGCGGCGGTTGGCGTTTCGGGGTGTTTGTTTGCAGCGCCTTCGCGGAGAAACTCGGTGATTGCGGGCACGGTGTTCTGGCAGTTGTGCGTGCTGAGGATATCGAGAGCGTCGTCGTAGGTGGTTGTGTCAGGAGCGAATGGGCCGCTGGCGATGGTTTCGATGGAGTCGCCGATGACATCCGAAACGCAAGCGATTGTGATTGTGTGGACGGCAGAGGCTTGGGCGAGTCTGCCGCCTTTGAGTTGTTCGTTGTGTTTGCGGATGGTGTTGAGTTCGTGAATGTCGCAGCCGGCGCGCATGAGGGCGTCGGCGATGGTTGTGCAATCGTCGAGCGTGAGCGGTGGGGTGGGGAGTGTGAGGAGAGATGAGCCGCCGCCGGAGAGGAGGACGAGGAGGTGGTCGGCCGGCGCGAGGGATTGGACAAACTCGAGCGTGCGTTCGGCGGCGAGGATGTTGCGGGGCGAAGGGAGCGGGTGATCCGCGAAGAGGACTTCGGCGGGAGCGGTGAGGTTGTGCGGGGTTGGTTGGGGCGTGGTGATGACGAGGGTTTTTGTGGGGAGACCGCCGCATAGCGATGCGGCGGCTTGGGTCATGGGGATTGCGGCCTTTCCAAATGCGAGGATGGCGGTTGGCGCATGGGATAAGGAATCGTAGAATTGCTTAGTAGAGTCTGTGGGGTCCGCAGCGACAAGGATTGCGCGTGTAAGGTCTTGGATGAATTGGGCTTGCTCAATCATTGAGTTTCTGCAACCGACGGATGGCTTCGACGAGCGTGGCTTCTTCTTTGCAGAACGCGAAGCGGAGGTAGTTGGCGCAGAGGTCTTTGGTTTCGCAGAAGACGCTGGGCGGGATGGTCGTGACGCCAAAGTCGGCGGTGAGTTTGAGGGCGAGGTCGATGTCGTTGTCTACGCCGAGTTTGCTGCTGATGGCTGAGTGCTCGGCGAGGATGAAGTAGGTGCCCTCGGGGATGATGACTCCAAAGCCGAGCGCATCGAGTTCGCCGGCGAGCATGTCTCGCGCGGTGCTGTATCTGGATTTGAGTTTGCCGATGTATTCGTCGCCTTCGGACAACGCAACCGCGGCGGCGTGCTGGAAAGGTGTGGCGGTGGCGTAGGTCAGAAACTGGTGCGAAGATCGGATAGCGTTTGTGAGTTCTGGCGATGCGATGGCCCAGCCGACTTTCCAACCTGTGAGGCTGAACGATTTGCCGAGGCTTGAGAGTGTGATTGTGCGGCCCGACATGCCGGGCAGCGATGCGATCGAGATGTGCTGGCGGTCAAAGATGAGGTCTTCGTAGACCTCATCCGAGATCGCGATGGTGTTGTGCTGTTTGCAGAGGTCGGCGATCTGGGTGAGTTCTTCGCGCGTGAACATTGTGCCGGTCGGGTTGTGGGGCGTGTTGACGAGGATGGCTTTGGTGCGATTGGTACACGCGGCTTTGAGATCGTCGATGTCAAAGGTGAATCGGCCAGCGGTTGGTTTCATGCTGACAAAGCGTGGGGTGCCCTGCGCCATCGCGATGCAGGCGCGGTAGCTGTCGTAGTACGGCTCAAAGAGGATGACCTCGTCGCCCGGGTTGATGATGCCAAGGAGCGTTGCGGCGATGGCCTCGGTGCAGCCGCTGGTGACGGTGATTTGTGCGAGTGGATCGACGCCGATACCGGTGCGGGTCTCGAATCTGGTTGCGAGTTGCTCGACGAGGACAGGCTCACCGGGTGAGCGGGCGTATTGGTTGTGGCCTTGGTTGATGGCGTCGATGGCGGCTTGTTTGACGAACGCGGGGCCGTCGAAATCGGGGAAGCCTTGCGAGAGGTTGACCGCGTTGTGCCCGGCGGCGAGGCGGGACATCTCGGCGAAGATGGTTGTGCCGAAGGGCTTGAATCGGTCGGCGGTTTGGTTGGTCATGGTCATAGTGTAACGGGTTTGGCAGCGGTGTTGCGTGGGCGCGGCGGATGCAATATGCTATTCTAAATACCTAAAAATAGGTATTCATTGGGCAAAAGGGGAGCAGACTTGACAAACGACCAGGCACCGGCAGATGACAGCGGCATCTTTGAGCTGGCACCAGAGGAGGTTGCCAAGCCCGTCAAGAGGTGGATTTCTCCCGCCGAGGCTGCCAAACAAGAGAAGTCGCTCTTGTGTCCAAAGTGCAGCTATGACCTGCGGGGGCTGCGGTCTGACCGGTGCCCCGAGTGCGGGAAGATGCTCACGCAGACGGCGGTGAGGCAGGCAGAGAACAAGCGCGATGGTATCAATGACAGCTCGTGGTACGACCCGCGGGCGGTGCTGTTTGCAATAGTTGGGCTGGTCATCGGCGGCACGGTGTGGGGGATTGCCGCGGGGAGCATAACCGGGGTCTACCAGTTCGCTGGGTACTTTGGTATTACCGTCGTTATCGGGTGGGTTGTATTCTTTGTCTGCTCGGTGATGTGGATCGGTTTCGATCAGCCGTTGCGCAAGACAGTTGTGCAGATCATCGGAGCCTATGGGCTATACAGCGGCGTGGCATCGGTTCTCGAGTTGATTCCGCTACCAGGTATTATCACATTCTTTATAGCGATGGCGGTGCTGGTGTCGTTGCTCTCTGAGATGCTCGACATCGATCTACAGGATGCGATCGTGATTTCGCTGATTGTCATCATCGTCAAAGTCATGCTGATGACCTATGTCTTCTATCTGTCGCTGGGGGTAGACGCGGGGCTGTGGCTTTATTCAGGCATCATCACATTGAACTGGATAGTGTCCCGCGCTGTGCCGGGCGGGGTCGGTTTGACCGCGTGCAGGCTCGTGTCGCTGACGAGGAAGCCGAGCATCGAGTTCGGAGCGAAGGGGACAGTGTGCGCGATGTCGAAGCCGTCCCAGTTGCCGGAGTGTGGCACATTGAAGGTGTTGTGCTTGGGTTGGTTGGAGACGACGATGCTTGTGCCGCAGTCGAGGACAGCTTCTGAGGTTGGCAGGTAGAAGAGGACGGAGATTAGTTTTTTGCTTGTGTCGGTGTGCGGGCTGATGGCGTACCCGCCGCGGTCTCTGCTGAGGAATGATTGGAGCCAGCAGGTATCGAGGAACCGGGAGGTGAGCGTTGGCGCGAAGGCCTCAACGAGCGCGCCCCAGAAATTTTGGTTGATGACATGGTCTCGAAAGTGTGTCCAGAACTCGCGAGCGTTGTCTGGGAGATTGGCTAGGTCGTCTTGGGAGCCGTCTTGCTCATGGGTTGAGAGCATGAGCCGGCCCCGCTCTGGGTACTTGCCGTTCTCAGCGGCGGTGTAGGCATCGTCTGCCGGGAGGTTGTCGATGAGGTCTTGGTAATAGTCAGCGGGGAAGACATCATTGAGTACGATGTGCTCAAATGGGTAGTGGCGGGTTGGGGTGTTTCGGAGTTGGTAGATCGCGTGCTGGCGAGGGTTGTCACGGTAGTCGACGCCGGCGGTGAATGGGGCTGTTGAGAGTGTGGACACGATGAGGTCTCCTTATCGGGTTGAACCCTGCTAAAAAAAGGATCGACACGCGGAGAGTGGGGGCTTGAGGCCGGCCCATAATCTTGCTGTTGGTTGGTACAGAATTTGGGGTTCCAACCCTGATATAGACCGGGCGGTGCGGAGGCTGGCAGGTCGGATTGCTTGACTGTGGCTTGGGTTGGGCTAGATTTGGTAGAGCAATTCCTCGATAGCTCAGTTGGTAGAGCGAGCGGCTGTTAACCGCTAGGTCGTAGGTTCGAGTCCTACTCGGGGAGTTTACGGCCTCCGTCAAAGCAGACGGAGGCCGTGCCGATTACGGAGCGAGTCGCGCCGATTGGCCCCTTGGCGACCCCGCCGCGGGGGCTTGGCGTTCTCGACTTTGCGCGGAGAGCCGAGGCCCTCGATTGAAACGACCCGATTCGTGGCCAGACCCGCGCAGACTCTCGCGCTCTCCGTTTACAGAGTCGCACGATCGGGCCCGGATTGGAACGGGCTTCGTAGCTATGCCTACCCAGCGACCACATCATACCAGCACTTCTCTGGCCGCCCGCGTCTGTTGCAGGTGTTGTGGGCGGGTATGTCGGTGGGCGGCAACATCTATCCGCTCAATGTGCCGGTACGAGTAAACGCCGCGTTTGTATCGACGATGAACAGCACGAGGTCGGCCGGTTCGAGTGAGACAATCGGGTGGGCAGGTGGGCCGCTTGTCGCCCAGCCGTCGCCCTTGCCGAACTGCTCTGCGTCGGATCGGACTCGCCCGTTGAATACATATACCCAGCTCACGCAATGTTCCATTGTCAATGCTTCGATCGAGTCTTCCACCGGGAGATGTGCATCGTATATCCACACACGATTCCGAACATGGAGGGGTGCATCGACGCCTTCGGGCGCGACGAGCGAGCGCCACGCTCCGTTGCTGTTGGTCGCATCGAAGCTGTGCTGTTGAAATGTGGGGGGGAGGYCGTCCGTGTGTGGCCGRACAAAAATCTGCATCATCTCTACCTCGCCGCCGTTGGTGGGGACACACTCTTCGTGCTGCATGCCGCTTCCAGCATTCATCACGGAGAACTGTGTGGGAGTCAACGGGACGCGATTGCCGAGCGTATCGACATGGTGCATCTCGCCACGGCGAATGTAAGAGAAGATCTCGTCGTTGCGGTGCTCGTGCATTTTCACCACCATGCCCGGCTTGAGCGACGCATGATCGAATGCGCCGAGCGGTCCGAGACCGCGGTCGCCATCAGTCGAGAGTCCCCGCCCGGGAAATATACGATCAATTCGGAACGCATCGCTTCCGTAGCGGGTGCGGTCTGCTGCGTGGAAGCGAGTGATCATGTCCGATCCTTCTGCTGCGACATGAAGCTATCGACGACCCAGCCATAGGACAGATGTCCGGCCATGATCTGACCGAGCGCCGCGCCCTTGGGGTTGCGCCAGTCGCGCATCAACTCGGCGAGGATGGAAGCCCAAGTAGCGACCTTCACACCGGCTTGCGACATTCGATGCATGGACGCTTGCAGCACCGTGTTGTCCCATGTGCCGGATGCGTCGATAACCGCATAGACATCGTATCCGTCGGCGACTGCGGAGATCGCGGGGAACATCACGCAGACATCCGTCACAATTCCAGACATGATCAACTTCTTGCGGCCGGTGGCTTCGATCGCGCTGCGAAACTCTGGTGAATCCCACGCGTTGATCTCGCCTGCACGGTTGACCACAGGTGCTTTGGGAAGGAGCTCAATGATGTCAGGCATGATCGGCCCGTTGGGGCCTTCTGGAACGCTGGCGGTGATCACTGCAGGAAGGTCGAGCACTGCGGTCATCTGGCACAGCGCTCGAATGTTGGTCTTGAGCGTGTTGTGGTCCTGGTCTCTRCAGTTGACCAACAGRCCGGTCTGGTGATCGATRAAGGCGATCGCCGCATTGTCTTCCGAAAGCCGTTGCGAGTAGTGGGTTGCCATGTTTAAAATCTCCTTGCATGAGTCGGACTGAGTCTAGCCGCCCACCTCGGGACTCCTGTGTCCATACGGGCGAGAAGCCCGATCAGAACGACTTTGGCAACTCGTGCTCAATGCGATACATCGCGCGACGATCATCTCCCGGAATGTGTGCGGCACGGGATAGCTAACGCGCAACGCCGCGCCGGCGACAGGGCCGAGAACCCGTTTTACGCCTGTTGGGGGCCATCAGCCTATACTGAGTGTGTCCGTTGACGGTTCCTCGAGATTTCTCCATCAGTTACTGCTTGGTGGACGGAAAACCTGAACCAGCCGGGGCCGATCTGCGTCCGTTACGCCGTCGAGACGAAACCAACCGCCAAATGGCGAATCCCGCTTGAGGCCATCGCGTGCCGCGAGGTAGCGGGATCGCTGACCGTTTGTGAGGACTGAATGCCGCATATCACYCGAGTCGATCGCCGAGAAGTCCAGCTTCACTTTGGGACAGAGGCGCGCACGGGTCMGCGGGATGGATCAGCAGGTTTTAGYAGGCGTCAGGRCAATCGGRATCTWTCGCCGCATTTYGGRTGCGATACAGATGATCGCAGTGTCACCACGGCCCTTCTGTTGGCGGCGGGAACGGGGACGCGTCTGCTGCCACGGACAMATGGTTTTCCAAAGTGCCTGACGGAAGTGTGCGGGATCCCCATTCTCGGGAGGCTTGTTTCGTGCCTTGTCGAGGAGGGATTCGAGCGRCTCGTYGTGGTCGTGGGGCATCGCGGYGAYCAGATTCGCGAGTATTTGGAATCACATTCTTCCGGATTACAGATTCAGTACATCGACTGCCACGAGTATGCAACCACGAACAACATCTATTCGCTCTGGCTGGCGAGAGAGCACATGCGGGAACCGTTCGTTCTCATCGAGTCGGACTTGGTATTTGAATCACGCCTCTTGGGCTTGCTGCGATCGGCCAATCGGATCGCTGTTGCGCGATTCCTCCCACATATGGACGGGACGACGGTGTCGTTCGACGATTCCGGGCGCGTTGAAGCATTCGTCGTGGGGGCGGTCAACGGTTCGAGCCGGGCGTACAAGACGGTCAATCTGTATAGCTTGTCGTTGCCGGTCTGGCAGGAAGTCTGCCGCCGGCYTGAGCAGCGCATCACATCCGGCGGCGTGAATGACTACTACGAGGGTGTCTTTGCTGACATGGCGGCCGATGGGCTGCTTCCTTTTCAAGCGGTCCATTTCGATGATGGACGATGGTGTGAGATAGACACGCCCGATGACCTTGTCGCTGCCGAGCGGCTCTTCTCRGAATCATATATAACTTCAGAGCCACGCATGYCAGATGGATCGCGTTGCTTGGACCGAACATGACGGCGCCGGTGCTTCACCAGGAATCGGACCACAGTGACATCGCTGTCGCGGGAACCTGTTCGTCTCAACTCGACTACTCGAAAGTCCGGGCCTACTGGAAGCAGGCGACGCCTTCGATTCTCGGCCCCTACATGATGGATGGGTTCGGGTTTCCTGCCGCTGCTGGGCGTCTTCGCTTCCGACGCGAACAGAAAGCGGTCGCACAGGCAATCTCGAGTCTGCCTTCAACATGTTCGGTGCTCGACTTGGGCAGTGGCATCGGATTTTGGACCGAATACTTCGCACACCGCTTCGCCCGCGTCGTCTCTGTCGAAGCGAGCCCGGTCCTCTATTCATCGCTCTCTGATCGGTGTTCGCGTTGTCCGAATGTGACGGCCATCAATGGTGATGTGCTCTCGTTTGAGCCAACGGAGAAGTTTGGGCTGGTGTTTCTTGGCGGCCTTTTGATGTACCTCAATGAGCACGATGCCCGTGTGCTGTTGGAGAGACTTGCGCCGAATCTCGAATCGGGTGCGATGATTCTGTGTCGCGAGTCCACCGTTCGACGCGGAACCAAGACACTTCAGGGGGAATACCAGGTCGTCTACCGYTCCGTCGAGACCTAYCGCAAGGTYTTTGCCGACGCCGGTTTCGATGTGGTGAGCGCCGAGCCCAACGCTGCGTATATCTGCTCGCAGATGGGTTGCGAGTTGGTCAAGAAATGGAAAACATTGGTGCCTGAAAAGTGCTGGTGTCTGCCGGTTGTTGGACGCCTTACCTATTGGGCATTCCGGATCGGCTACCCATTGAACACGAGGGTGATCCCTTGGCTGTCGGCCCGGATCGGGGGCGGGTTTCCGTATCTTATGAATCACTTCTTTGTGCTCCGTGCATGTTCCACAGATGAGAACAGCCGGGGCACGGCGTGACCGAGCATCGCCCGAGATCATCGACGGGTGCGCTGCGAGGATCAGTGAGCACGGCTTATCGCAATCTTCCCAACATCGTCTCGATACTCGGCGTGCTTCCGCTTTGCGTTCTTCTGCTGGACGATGGGATCGCGTACCTGTGTGTGCTGATCGTCTTCAACAACATCATGGACGATCTGGACGGGATCTTGGCCAACAAGCTACGGCTCCGCAGTGAGTTCGGTGCCGGATTGGACAATGTGTGCGACGCGGTGGCGCACATCCTGATTGCTATGGTGATTGGCACCCATCATGGCGGAATTGTTCTGGTGTTCAGCCTGCTCGCTTCAGTGGCGATTCTTGTCCGGGTGGTCCAGCGGATTGCACCATCGCCCGTTTCTGGGACCGGGACGCCGACAAACGAACTGATGCGTCACTTGCTGCTGTTGTCAGTTCTGCAGGGACTCTTCGGGTTCGATCTCACCGCGTACTTGGTCGGAGTATTTCTGCTCAACTCGGTGTCGATGCTTGTCCCATTTGCGATGCCTCATCTCGTGCGATCCAGGGCCAAGTCAGTCGCGGCGGTTGTTTTGGTCAACGCTGCACTGGTTCTGGCTTTGGGATTCCCGGAAACATCGCCCTTCATCGCTGCAGCCTTCTTCGGCACATACATCTACTCTTTTGCGATGGGTGGCCTCGGATGGCTTGGGAGAAGATGAGCTGGGCAAGCGCAGTAAGGCATACGATGCCTTGAGGTGGAACAGGATTTGGAGTTGCCATGATCCGGTCTGAAGAAGCAAAACGGAGCGATCGAGTCCGGATGAGTCTTGGGACTCGTTCGTTGTACCCGTTTGTGCTTTCATATTTCGCGGGGATCGAGCGTGAGCAGCGGGCTGGGCTACGGGTCTTGGATTTGCCGGCGGGGTCGGGCTTGCTGAGCGCGCCGCTGTCGGCTGCGGGATTTGATGTGACGCCGGTGGATTTGTTCCCGGAGTATCTGGAGCAAGGCGAAAAGAAGTATGCGGGGCGCGGTGTTGTCGGGGCGTTTGAAGAGGARGCCSAGGCAACGCTYCCGGCGTGGCTGCGGACKCGGYTGTACGGCGAYGCAACGAGCGACCCGGAGCGGCGGGGCGATCTTCAACCGGTGGCTGGCGACATGGAAACCCGGATGGACTTTGCCGATGACAGCTTTGATGTGATCGCGTGCGTCGAGGGGATCGAGCATGTGGTCGATCGGCACAAGACGCTGAGCGAGTTTCGTCGGCTGCTTGCACCGGGCGGGTCGCTTGTGATTACCACGCCGAACCTTCTTTCGCTGCGGGCTCGGCTTGCGTACGCGATGGCGGGCCWGCGAGCTTTTAAAAGTTATGTTGACGAGTACACCTCGGTGTGGGGTTTGTCAGAMGAYGGYTCGCGGATCTACCACGGGCAYGCCTTTCTGATCAACTACTTCCAGYTWCGCTACAGCCTGCACCACTGCGGCTTTCGGATCGAGAAGCTGATGGCSTCKAACTGGAGCACGACGAGCGTGGCGATGCTGCCGTTGRCGCCGYTSGTTGCGCTTGGGACCTGGCGGTCGCAGGGGCGGGCGAAGAAGAAGTTTGCCCGGATGCAGCGCGAGGGCAAGGTMGAGGCGGGGGTTGAGCCTCCGTATGCCGAGATGCGGCGGCATCTCTTGTCAGCGGAGCAGTTGCTCAACGCGACGATGATTGTGCAGGCTCGGGCGGTCTGAGCAGGCCAAGAACTGTGGCTCACGCTGCATCCTGCACGCAGAATCAGCGGATATCCTGTTGTTGTACGACATTCTTGCAGCACACAGGTGACCGGTGATGACAGACGAGACGAATTCTACAGAACACACGCCGCTGGGTATCGAGATTGCTCTTGAATACTCGGATCGCATCAACTACGCGATGCAGCAGCAGAACTCGCCGATGGTCGAGGCGGTTCTGATTACGAACACATCGCGCGACACATACGAGAACGGCATCGTCAAGCTCAATCTTGCAAACGGCGAGTGCGAAGGGTGGGAGCGGCCGCTAGCGCGGGTTGCGCCGGGCACGACGGTTCGGGTTGTTCCTGATGATTGGATGCTGAGCCCGGAGAAACTGCGCGCACGAACCGAAGCCGAGCGGACAAATATTGATGTGTCGTTCACGGTTGGGCAATCGCAGGTCCGCCGATCGTTTGGGCTCGATGTTTTGGCGTTTGACCAATGGGCAGGGGTTGGGCACTACCCGGAGTTTACCGGGGCGTTTGTGACGCCGAACCATTCGTTGATTGCGGAGTTGCTGGGCGATGCTCGCAAGATACTTGGGGTGCGGGGCGAATCGGATTCGCTGGATGGGTACCAGTCGGGCAGCAGGCAGCGCGCGACACGGATCGCTGAGGCGTGTTATTTCGCGCTGGCGGCGCAGGGAATCGGGTACATCAATCCGCCGGCGAGCTTTGAGCGCACCGGTCAGCGTGTTCGGATGATCGACCGGGTGCTGCGTGAACGGCTCGGCACATGTCTTGATTTATCGCTGATTTTGATGGGGATGTGGGAGCAGTGCGGGCTGCACGCTGTGTTGCTCTTGCCGGAGGGGCACGCGATGCCCGCGTTTTGGACGCACAATACCCACCTGCCGGAAACCGCGATCGACGAGCCGGCGCGGATTCGGAATCTCATCGAGCTTGGCGATTTGGTAGCGGTTGAATCGACGCTCCTTACGAAGGAGCGCCACGCCTTTGAGGATGCGGTGGGCAAGGGCCAAGAGTTGATGCAGGATCCGGGGGCATTGTTCTGTGCGATTGATCTGAAATCTGCAAGAAAGCGTGGAATTCGTCCTTTGCCGATGAACGATGAGGTAGCTGCCAGCGCGGCGGGGGTTGYTGTCGATGACGCAGCTAGCGAACGGGTCGGTTCTGWGATTGACAGCGTATTGCTTGCCGAGCGCGYCGATCGGCAAACTGTGACAGGTAGCGGTCAGGACGAGAAGGAGCCACAAGGCGGGAGAATCGAGCGATGGCAGAATCGGTTGCTGGATTTGTCGCTGCGGAATCGGTTGCTAAATTTCAGACAATCAGGGCGGACGCTGCCGCTGTGTGTCCCGGATCTCTCAGCGCTCGAGGACATGTTGACAGACGATGGTCGATTTGAGATTTTACCAAATTCTGGTGAATCCGACGAATTTTTGAATCAAGAACTCGGCTCGCACCGTCTCTATTCGGATGCTGCGCCGGCGGATACGCAGAAGCGTTTGCTCACGCTGTACCGGCTGTCTCGTTCCGCGATCGAGGAAACCGGGGCGAATTTGTTGCATCTGGCGCTCGGTCACCTGGTGTGGTATGAGTCGGATTCGGCGGAGTCGCCCCGGATCGCGCCGCTGATTCTCTTGCCCGCCAAACTGGTTCGCAAATCAACGGGCTCGGGGTACTCGTATAAGTTGATGCTGACCGATGAGCCGGTGCGGCCGAACATTACATTGCTTGAAAAACTTCGGGTTGAGTTTGGGATTGATACCAGCGGGCTTGATGATTTTCCTGAGGACGAGAACGGGATCGATGTTCCGCTCGTGCTGCGCAACTTCAGGTCTGTGATCAGGGCATCTAGCCGATGGGAAGTGGTAGAGTCTGCAAATATAGGTCTTTTTTCGTTCAATAAGTTTTTAATGTGGCGAGACCTCCGCGAGAATATTGATCTTTTAAAACAGAACAGATTGGTTCGTTATCTGGTTGACAGCCCGAGCGAACCGTTTGATGATGCGCCGTTCCCTGATCCTCGCACATTTGATGCCGAGATTAAGCCGGGTGATGTGTACTGCACCCGTGATGCGGATTCGTCGCAGTTGACCGCGGTACGCGCTGCAGCCCAAGGCCGGACATTCGTGTTGGAAGGGCCTCCCGGTACGGGCAAGAGCCAGACGATCGCCAATATTATCGCCGATGCTCTTGCACACGGGAAGCGTGTGCTCTTTGTTGCCGAGAAAATGGCGGCGCTGTCTGTGGTGCGTAAGCGGCTCAACCAAGACGGGCTTGGGCCATATTGTCTAGAGCTTCATTCGACGAAAGGGTCGAAGAAGGAGGTGCTTGCGCAGCTTGGTGAGGCACTCGATGCGCCTGACATCAAGAAGCCAAGAGACTGGGATGCGGCATGCTCGGAATTATGCAGCAAGCGTGAAGAGCTCAACACATATGTCCGAGAGTTGCATCAAGAGCGGCCATCGGGTGAGTCGTTGTACGAGATGCTCGGGCGGCTGGCGCAGCTTGGGCTTCACGATCGGGTTGAGCTTACGTTCGACGAGCCGGCGTCTACTTCGGCTGAGCAACTCGAAACACTACGAAGTCATGTTGTCGATCTTGTCGAGCGTTCGCAGCCGATCGACCCGGCGGGGGAGCATCCGCTACGCGGGATCGGTGCAGCTTCATGGGACTTCGGTCTCAACGAGCGGGCTGGGGGGTTGATTCGGTCTGCTAAGGACGCTGCCAACGCGCTGCGTGCACAGGTTGTGCCGATACTGCGAGTATTAGATTTCAGATCTGATGTTGATTCTGCAAACCAAGCTGATATTGGGTTGCTCAACCAACTGGCGACCATGATCGGAAGTTGCCCGCAGCCCGACCCCAGGCTGCTGGATGGCCGAGGCTCAGAGGCACTGCGCGAGAAATTGCATGCGTATGTTCGAGCAGGGCGAGATCGAGATGCGCAGCGGGCTGCATTGCTTGAGACATACCACGAGGAGATTCTGGATCTTGAAACGCTGGGGTATATAGACCAGATCAAGCGGGCATCGGTGCAGGTTGCGCCGTTTCGCTGGCTGCGTGGATTGCTGCTTCGCCGGAAGCTGCG
The DNA here is from genome assembly GCA_002732755.1 of Phycisphaera sp. Taxonomy (GTDB): domain Bacteria; phylum Planctomycetota; class Phycisphaerae; order Phycisphaerales; family UBA1924. The sequence continues at coordinate 7,230 of NVSP01000019.1, read as the reverse complement.
GGTGTATGCAAAGGCGGCGGTTCCAAAGCTTGAGAGTCTGCTTGTGGATTTCCAGAAAGCTCGTGATCTGAAGAAACTGGATGTAGAGCTTGAGGGTATGCGCTCAGGTGCGGAGACTCTGGGGCAAGTTTCACAGAATAGTGTTACCGATTGGGATGCGTGTGACCTTCTTCTGGAGTGGTGTGATTCATTTTCAGCGATGGCCGCCGAATATTCATCGCAAGGTGCGCATCAAGAGCTTGTGGAATTGGTAAGAAACGCAGTCAGCGAGCAAGGGACAGCAGAGAGAATCGCTGCATCGGCACCGGGATATAGGGCAGCGTTTGCAACATGGGCAGGTGCCTGGGAATCGGTTTGTGTGATAGTGAATGTAGATGGTTGTGAAGTCAGAAAGCCCGATACATGGTTCTTGACGGAAATAGATGACATGTTTGACCGATGGCTGGGGGGGCTTGATAGGCTCAGCGGCTGGTGCGGGTGGCGGCGGGCGCGAGATGCGGCGGCGGATGCTGGTCTTGGTAAACTCGTTGAGGCGTATGAACGCGGGGATGTGCCGCGCGAGTCGCTGGGTGATGCGTTCGAGTACGCGTATGGGGTCCAGTGGTTCAACGCAACGGCGAACTCTGTTGATGTTATCCGTGAGTTCAATTCAGATATCCACGCGACGGTTGTTGATCGGTTCTGCTCGGTTGACAGCGGAATAATCGAGAAAACCAAGGCTGTGGTTGCATCGATTATCGGTGAGTCAACGCCTTCGGCACCGGCGCATGCGTCGAGCAGGTCTGAAGTCGGGATACTTCGGCGGGAGATGGAAAAGAAACGCCGACACATGCCGACGCGCCGGCTTATTGCATCGATTCCGAATCTCTTGCCGAGGCTCAAGCCGTGTTTCTTGATGAGTCCGCTGTCTGTCGCACAGTTTCTTGATTCTGATGTGCCGCAATTCGATCTGGTTGTATTTGATGAGGCGTCGCAGATTCCTGTGTGGGATGCGATCGGCGCGATCGCGCGCGGCCACGAGGTTGTTGTGGTGGGGGACTCGAAGCAGCTCCCCCCGACAAGTTTCTTTAGTTCGATTGAGGGTGACGATGAGTTTGATGCCGACGATCATGTGGTCGATGACATGGAGTCGATTCTCAAAGAGTGCAACGCGTCTGGGATACCGGCGCTCCGGCTCAAATGGCACTACCGTAGCCGGCATGAGAGCCTGATTGCTTTTTCAAATCAGATGTACTATCAGAATGAACTCCACACGTTCCCATCACCGGTGGGCCGGTCTGATCGGCTCGGCGTTTCGTTTTGCCACGTTGCCGACGGCGTGTATGACCGAGGCAAGACCCGCACAAACCGGGTTGAAGCGGAGCGGGTCGTGGGGGATGTTGTACGGATGCTGATGGATCCGTCCGAAACGGATTCGATCGGGATTGTGACTTTTAACCAGGCGCAACAGACACTCATCGAGGACTTGCTTGATGAGCAGCGGCGAACGCACCCCGAGATCGAACGGCATTTTACCGATTCATCCGGCGAGGCGGTCTTTGTCAAGAACCTTGAGAACGTACAGGGCGATGAACGCGACACGATTGTTTTCTCGGTCGGCTATGGCAAAGACGATGAGGGACGGCTTTCGATGAACTTTGGCCCACTCAATAAGGAAGGTGGAGAGCGGCGTCTCAACGTTGCGGTGACACGCGCAAAGCGCAGGCTTATGGTGTATTCAACGATGAGAAGTGATGAGATAGATCTTCGCCGGACGAGTGTGACCGGGGTAAGACACTTTCGGATGTTCCTTGACTACGCCGCCCGAGGGACCCTTTCTGTCGCAAGCCCTCGCGATAAGAAGCAGACTAGGCAGGTTGCATTGAGCTTTGAAGCGTCTATTCAATCTGTGCTTGAATCAAGAGGTTGGAAGATTGATTCAAGAGTTGGCTACGCCGGGTACCGGATTGATCTTGCGGTGCGTGACCCGGATCAAGAAGATAGGTACCTCCTTGGTATCGAGTGCGATGGGCCGACATATTCCGGTGCCAACACAGCGAGGGATCGCGACCGCACGCGGTCGGCGGTGCTCAAAGGGCTTGGGTGGAAGCTTCATCGTGTATGGTCGGTGCAGTGGCAGATTAATCGGAAGGGGTGTATCGAGCAGATTGAAGCGGCGATTGCGGCGGCATCAAGTACTGAGGAAACTTTGTCGGAGCAGCCTCACGATGTTTCTGAACCTATCAGGGACGTAACTGTGGGAGGCACGAAGCGTTCGGAACCAGGATCTTCGATATCTGTGACAAAGCATGAAATCGGAATTAAGTTGATTGATTACGTCCCAGCAAAGAGGCCAGGGCGGCGTGTGCGCGATGTTGATATGTATGAGATTGGTCAAGAGCGAAGAATGCTGGATTGGCTTTGTAGTATTGTTCACGACGAGCAGCCGATCACGAAAGAGTTTGCAATGCGACGTCTTTCAGAGTGGTGCGGTCGGCAGCAGTTACGCGAGAAGTTTCGGGAACGGTTTGCGGAATTGCTTGCGATGGCTCAGGGCCAACGCGGTATAGTTGTTGATGGCGATGTGTTGTGGGATTCAAAGCAGTCTAGGGAGCGGTTCTTGTGTGTTCGGCGGCCACAGCATGGTGATGAGGATCAACGCGAAATAGACGATATTCCTGCTCGTGAATTGTCGCTGGCGGTGCTGTATGTGCTCGGTGAGCAGTTTGGGCTCCCACGCCAGGATCTGATGCGAGAAACTGGGAAGTTGTTTGGAGTATCACGGCTCACATCGCGTGTTTCCGAGATAGTAGGGCCGATTATCGATGAGTTGATTGAGCAAGGCATGGCTGTGGAAGGCGATGGAATAGTCGGTCCGGTGTAGTTTCTGATCCAATCCAAAATACCATTATCTATGCAGCCTTGGATCGCTTGATTCGAAAGCCGATATGTTTGGCGCACATTTCTAGGAGTGTTGCTGATCTGACTGGCTTTGTAAGGTAGTCATGGCAACCGGCGGCTAGACATTTTTCGCGGTCTCCTGCCATTGCGTGTGCGGTCAGGGCAATGACAGGGCCGATGTAGCCAAGTCCTCGAAGTATCGTCGTGGCGTTATACCCATCGACTTCTGGCATTTGCATGTCCATGAGGATGAGATCGAATGGGTCGGAATCCGGTTCACATTTTGTGCTTTTATAGGTACCAATCGCGTCCGCGCCGTTGACGGCGTTGACTACGCGGATCCCCGCGGCTCGCAGCATGTGATTCAGAAGAAGCCGGTTGTCTTCGCCGTCTTCTACAAGAAGAATAGTCTTCCCGTCTAGAACGGACGCAACTTGCTCTATTGAGTTGGCGCTGCATTTATCATTTCTATCCATGTTTTTGGCGGGCGGGTGCCACATCCCGAGATTGAGAATTGGCTTTACCTGTAGAGTCGCTGTGGCGGTCGTGCCTACGCCGTACTCGGATTTTAGAGTTAGGGTTCCACCAAACATCTTGGTTAGTTCATTGGTGATACGAAGCCCAAGACCGGTTCCTCCGAATTTGCGAGTCGTGGAGCCGTCGGCTTGGTTGAACGGCTCGAATTTCCGTAATGACTCGAGGTTGCTTTCTATGATGCCGATGCCGGTGTCGATGACGGTTATTGTGAATAGACCGGAGCGGTTTGGGAGTGGGTTGTAGCCGATTTCAACACGAACCGACCCCTTGTCGGTGAACTTGATGGCGTTTCCGATCAGGTTGATGATGATCTGTCTGATTCGCGTTGGATCGGATTCGATTCTTCTTGGAAACTCACACATGAACTTCACCGAAAGATCGATGCCTTTATCGTTTGCTCGGCTTGATAGCATCTCAGCAGATTTCGTGATGAGGTCGTAGGGCGCGATTTCGACAGCTTCAATGTTGAGCATGCCGGCATCGATCTTTGAGGTGTCAAGGATGTCGTTGATGATTGACATGAGATGGTCCGCGTTGCGGCTAATGGCGTTGATAGAATTTTTCAGTAGCTCGGGTTCATCGCTGAGCATTGGATTGTTTGCGAGCAGGTCTGCGTTGCCGAGGATGGCAGTCATCGGAGTGCGGATCTCGTGGCTCATGTTTGCCAGAAACTCACTCTTGGCGCGGCTTGCAGCTTCCGCTGCGTCCCGGGCCTCGACGAGTTTGACTAGGTTATTTTTGCTTTCGGTGATATCTTGGATGGTGCCAAAAAATCGGTTCTTAATCCCGCCTTCTTCTTCGAGAATCCCGACGATTTTAACCCAGATGTCGCTGCCATCTGCAGTACGGAGTCTGAATTCAGATTCGAATGTTTGTAGATTCGATGCGAGGTTGCGTGTGATGAGGTCTGAGATAGGGTTGGCATTTTCCGCGTGGCAAATTGAACGCCACCACGCACGAGAATCGGGGTGCTGATTGTGGTCGTACCCGAGCATGCTGTAGATTTCAGTGCTGAATGACAGTTCGTCCGTGTTTGCGTTCCAGTCCCAATGCCCAAATTTCGCGGCATCCATCGCTAGCTTCAGGCGATCTTGTGATGTCTGGAGACTATCTTCGATGTGCTGCCGCTCGAATTCGCCTGCTACTCTGGCGCCCACAAGCCGCATGCTCGACTCAAGTTCTTTCGAGTAGTGCAGAGGCCTTTTTGTCACGATGTAGATTAAGCCGATTCTGACACCGTCGTTTCCACACAGCGCGAGCCCGGCATACCCATCGGCGTTCATCTCTGTGAGGATTGTGTCGTCAGAAAATCTGTTACAGACATCAGATTCGCAGTGATAATATTCAGACTTAATAGCAACACTACATGGCGTTCCATTCAGGTTGTAGGTCATAGGCTCTGTGGGCTTGCCGTCATGCCAGCCGGCGATGACGGTGCCGTGATCGTTTTCGATCAGCTTGGTGATTCCAACACAATCAAGGTCATACGCCTCGGCGATGGATCGGCAGAGGTTTGTGAGCGTTGGTGTGCCAAGCGTTGTTGCATCAAGAGAGACAACCGCGCCAAGCGTGAGTTCGTGTCTTTTGGTTGCGTCGATGTCGATGTGAAGGCCGATCGCACGGACAGGGGTGCCGTTGTCTGTGCGTTCAACGATTCTGCCGATGTCTTTGATCCATTTCCAGGTGCCGTCTTTGGCTCGCATGCGGTATTCGCTGCTGTAGGTGTCTTGTTCGTGGTCTATGTGGCGTTGGAAGTCTGCGTTGGCTTTCTCGATGTCGTCTGGGTGGACGAGATTGCGCCATGACCCGCTTGTCATGGGGAAGTCGTCGGGCGTGTAGCCGAGCATGGTGTACCAGTTGGTGTTGTAGAAGAGTTGGTCGGTCTGGAGATGTTCTTCCCAGAGTCCCTGGTTTGTGACATCGATTGCCAGGTCAAGGCGGTCTTTGTTGAGTTTGTAATCGGTGATGTCTCTTGAGATGCCGTAAAGTACGCTTTGCTTTGTGAAAGAGCAGTAGTGCGATTTTGCGACTTGTCGAAGCCAAACGCGTTCACCGGCAAGTGTCTCGATCTCGTACTCGATTTCGGTCACTTCTCCATCGAGCGTTCGACGGAGGGCATCCATGTACGGCTGGCGGTGTGCAGGGAGCACCAGCCCGCAGGCGAGCTTTCCGATGACCATATCACGAGATTCTGCCTGAACGATGTCTAGGCCGGATTGATTGATTGCCAAGATCCGCCCGTCGCGGTCGAGGATCTTCATGCAGGACGGATCGATATCATAGATAATCGACCGGAACGCATCGCTTTCTATATCAGACAGGAGTGAGTCGATGTGGTGGTGTTTGCGTTTGGATTGATGATTGAGAACGAGCAGTGTCGAGGCACCGATCAGGGAAGCCAAGGCGACAAAGCCGGTCGTGAGTATTCCGGATGAAGATATCGCTTCGATGGTTTTTTCAACATATTTGCCTGAGCCGGTGAGTTGCAGAACCACGATGGCCAGTGCCGCAGCACCCAGCGTAAGAAGTGCCACCGCCACAATGATGGTGGGGCGGATGAATCGGATCGTGGCGAATCGGCTCACTGCTATGACTTCCGTTCTGTGATGCTGTGGGCGGACACGCTGCTGGTTGTCTGGCCTGAGTACCTGTATGCGTGGTTTCTCTGCATATCTGTCGTCGTCGGCTCAACCCGAAGGCTTGAAGAGGTGTGCATTTTGGAGTCCAAGATGGTGGATTCACTCCCGCACTCAGCAGTCTGGAGCACCCCAAATAAGTGCTTGGCCGCCAACTTGGACGCCTTAGTCCGCAATATGAATGGGGGTGGATGAGCAGCAGCAGCCAATCTTTGCAATCAGTTCGGGTGCCTTGCGGGGGTGTCGGTTATGGCTTAGACTCGCGTGTTGGCCCGAATGAGGGGCAGAGGAGAACTGAATTGGCGGACACAGTTGCAGGGCACTTTCTGGGTGGGAAACATATTTCGGGGGGTGCCGGTGGCGCTGAGGTTTTGAACCCAGCGACCGGCGAGCGGGTTGGGTTTGTGCCAAAGAGCGGGATGGAGATCGCCGACAAGGCAGTTGCAGCCGCGAAGGACGCCTATGGGGCGTGGTCAAACACGCCGGTCGGCGATCGTGTCCAGTGCCTGTTTCGCTACAAACAGATCCTTGAAGCAAACATCTCGGACATCGCCGACATCGTTGTCGCAGAGCACGGCAAGACCAAGGCCGAGGCGATCGGTTCGCTTCGCCGGGGCATCGATTGCGTCGAGTTCGCCACAGCCGCGCCAGTTTTGACGATGGGGCACTCTTTGCCACAGATCGCGGTGTCCAATTCGTTTTGTAGAACCGAGGACGAGGGCGGGGTCGGGATTGATTCGCAGGTTGACCGCGTGCCTCTGGGTGTGTGTGTTGGTATTACGCCGTTCAACTTTCCGGTGATGGTGCCGATGTGGATGTGGCCGATGTCGGTCGCGTGCGGGAACACATTTATTCTGAAACCATCCGAGCACGATCCGTTTTCAACGAGCGCGATGATCGAATTGGCAAACGATGCGGGGTTCCCCGGTGGCGTCATCAATCTCGTCCACGGCGGGCCTGATGTCGCCAACAGATTGATTACGCACGATGATGTCCGCGCGGTTTCCTTTGTCGGTTCGACCGGAGCAGGTAGGCATATTTACACGACTGCTGCTGCGGCGGGTAAGCGGGTGCAGTGTATGTGCGGCGCGAAGAATCATTCGCTGATTATGCCGGATGCCAACCGCGAAGCCGCCGTTGATGGTGTGCTGGGCTCGGCGTTTGGGAACACGGGTCA
>NVSP01000018.1 GCA_002732755.1 Phycisphaera sp. | reverse complement strand
TCTTAGTTCCAATGATGAGCAACAGCTTATCGTCGAAATGATCACAGGTGAGGCGATGAAGACCTCAGAGATCGAAGGCGAATACCTCAACCGCGATAGAGCTCGACCGATGTTCTCACTGCCCATTACAGATGCCTTTGGAAGCTACCTGGTCGATGAACGACGGTTCAGCCCATACACCGCACGGTGCTACGGCGCCGACCTTCGCCAGTATGTCGAGCACCTGATCGCCGACACCGGCATCGAGATGAACACCGAAGCCGAGCAAGCCGAACTCCGCAGGCACCAAGCCGGCGGCAATGGCGAGGTCGCCGGCAATGTCGGACCAAAGACACTCACCGCCGTCATCTGCGGCGCGGATGCGGATCTGATCCGCGGGTTCCTCGAGCACCTCTCTGAGAAGGACTACTCCCCCGCCACCATGGCGCGCAAGATCGCCACGCTGCGGAGCTTCTACAAGTGGGCGCTCCGCACGGACCTGACCGCAACCAACCCCATGACACTTATCAGAACGCCCCGCCAGTCAAAACGGCTGCCAAAGGCGATCTCGATCGAGCAGGTCGAACGCCTGCTCTCGGCACCAAGCGAGGGCGATGTGCTGGGCCGGCGTGACCGGGCGATGCTCGAAACGCTCTACTCTACCGGTATACGGGTCAGCGAACTCGTCTCCCTCGATGTCGACGACATCGACCTCGAGAACGGCTCGATGCGSGKCAAGGGCAAGGGCAAGAAGGAACGACTGGTCCCGCTTGGCGCTCACGCTGTCAGCGCAGTCCAGCAGTACATTCAGCTCGCCGAGAAAGACCCGCACTTCCTCGCAACATGGACCGAAGGCGRCGATGTCAAGCCCTTGTTTCTCAACAAGCACGCCAAACGACTGTCGAGCCGGTCGGTCCGCCGCAAGCTCGACAAGTACCTCCGCCAGATCGGGCTTGATTCTACGATCAGCCCGCACACGCTGCGCCACAGCTTCKCGACGCACCTGCTCGACAACGGCGCAGATTTGCGAAGCGTGCAAGAGCTGCTTGGTCACCAGTCGCTCAGCACAACGCAGATCTACACGCACCTGTCAACTTCGCGGCTTCGCTCGGCCTACGACGATGCCCATCCTCGCGCCGAAGCCGGCTAACTCAATCACTCCCCACGAGCGGGCCCTCGGGCTCCTCGCCTGCATCCTTACGGGTGTACGAACGCATCGCATCAAGCACCGCCGAGATCCCGGTCTCGGCGGTTTCTATAGACACAACCGCCCCCACGGTGCGGTGCGGATCGACCAGCACCGCGACGAGCGATGACTCGGTTTCCAATCGGTCCAGCGTGTGTTCAGGCTCGGTGCTGACCAGCATCGGCACGCCGATGGGTGCGCGCGATGCGATCGAATCCATGCGCGCCGGCAAGATATCCAGATCCGGCGTCACCGCAACAAGAATCGTGCGATGACCAAGCCAGTACCGGAGCACATCGTTCTCATTCAGCGCGGCGATCTCTCGGGCCGAACCCGACCACAGCCCCGAAGCGACCGCTCCCGCGAGGTCAAAGACTGTTTGATCCGCATCGGCTTTGAGGATGAGCAAGACAACCCAGGGGCCGCTGCGCCGGACCTGCTCAATGCTTTGCAATTCGCTGAGGCTGATGCCCTCGTAGTCTGGCGTCAACAGATCAAGATCGTTGAGTGTCTCCCCGACACTGATCGGCGGTCCCGAGAGTGCGAGTTGTGCAAGCCGAGAGACCACCAACCTGCCTTGGGTCGTGATCGCCCATGATGCCGGGTCTTCTCTTTGGATGCGTGAGTAGTCGCAGCGGATCTTGCCGTCGCGAAGGTCGGCACCGAACCACAGGCCGCGATGGGTCTCTGGGTCGATGACCAGTGTGACAGTGCCCGCGGAGGAACTGCCGGTGAGCAGGATCTCAGTGTCGCGCACATCGGCGGCGGTGAACATGATCCTGCCGAGCGCCGGGTCGATGACCGAGCCGTCGTCCTGCACAACCCAGAGCTGGGGCATGGGCCATGCCGGCGCAACGGCTGCCAGCGCTTCGAGAAAGTCCCCAGCGGATTCATTCAGGTACACAACCGCATGGTTCCGTTCGCCGGCGCGCTCGGCGGTCAGGACACCTTGGGTGTGGTAGAAACTGACCTCGGGGAAGTCAATGCGTGTGAGTGTGCCCGTGTCGGTGGTGGTTCGCTGCAACACGATTTCGAGCGATTGCTCTTGGCCCTGTGAGTCGGTCGTGGTCAACACAACACGGTCGGCGACGCCCTCGAACTGATATGTCCGGCAGAACTCTGCGAGAATCGGCGCAGGATCGGTGGTGCTGCCAGCAGCCAACTCGGGCTGGACCATCATCATTGTCATCACGAGACACAGGAGCACACTCAATCCCCACGCTGGACCAGCTCAGAATACAGCCGATGCACTGTTTGACGACAACCGGGCACGATTAGTTCCGGGGCGATCTCATTCAACGGCTCCAGCACGAACAAACGCTCGGTGAGCCTCGGGTGGGGCACACATAACCCCAGCTCGTTGATGGACCTATCGCCAAAGAGAAGCAGATCCAGGTCGATTGTCCTCGGCCCCCACCGCTGCTCGCTGGCGCGGTCCCTGCCGAGGGCTTGTTCGATACCCAGGAGCGCTTCAAGCAGCCCTCGGGCGGTCTGTTCTGTCTCGATGTGGCACACGCCGTTGAGATAGTCGCCCTGCGCGATCGGGCCGACGGGCTTGGTTTCGATGAGCGTGGACACACGGACCACGCGGGTCGTGTCGAGCAGACCGATCGCATCCACCGCAGCAGCGATGGTGGCGCTGCGGCCACCGAGGTTTGATCCGAGTCCGACAAAGGCCTGTGTCATACCAGAAGGGTGCGCTCATTGATGCTCAAAGACAAGCCCGGCCCCAAAGAGAGGCCGGGCGATTGGAAATCAGGAGGAACGCTGTGCCCTCTCTAGAGCATCTTCATTTCACGCGTAGCGCATTTCGTGCCACTGACCTGTCCGCAGGTCAGTGGTTCTGTATCGAAAACGGGYAAGAGCACTGACCCGAAGACGGGTCAGTGGCACGAAATGCAAGAGCTGCAAACGCTACAGCCGTGGTAGAACTGCTCTAGAGCATCTTGCACAATCATGTACCATCCTGTGCCGAGGCCGCGTTCGCCAAGACATGTCCCGAGCGTCGCGCCGCGATGGAGTTCTGGCGTGATGATCTGCTTCGGCGGCGGGCTTGCGCCCCTGCCCGCTTGGGTCCGACGGCTGGGCCGTGTCCGCGGATAGGTCACCGCAAAGATCACCCGCTACAACGCGAGAATCTGGTGCAAGATAATGGCTTCGTGAGTAATCCTCCGTGGCACGCCGGAATGTGATTCGGCAAGACGCTCTATTCGCTGTAGACTCCGGGCATGCCTATCGACATCATCAACTGGAACCTGCCCGGCGCACACGGCGAGATGATCCTCGGCAACACGCACCTGCCAGAGAGCACGCCGCGAGCCGCCGCGATCATTGTTCACGGGTTTCTTGGCTACAAGGACTACGGCTTCTTCCCCACCATCGCCGACACGCTCGCGCGTTCGGGCATCGCTGCCCACCGGTTCAACCTCTCGCACTCGGGGATAACAGAAGCGATCGACACATTTGCACGACCGGACCTGTTCGAGAAAAACACATGGAACACGCAGGTGGAGGACATCGAGCGGATCATCCACGCGATGGATCGGCACGAACTCGTCGGGCCGGGCATGCCGATCGTGCTTGTCGGACATTCGCGCGGCGGGGTGGCCGCGCTGCTTTGTGCGGGTCGGCGCGCTGCCGCGGCGATGAAGCCGCTCGATGCGATCATCACCATCGCGGCCCCAAGCTCGACCGGCAGACTCAACGCCGAACAAACCGAATTGCTCAAAGCGCAGGGCTATATGAAAGTCACCAGCGGCAGGACCAGGCAGACACTTACAATCGACCGGGCGTTCTGGGATGAGCAGGATTCTGACCCGGCGGCCCACGACCTGCTGACGATGGCGACCAAGGTTCCTACGCCGACGCTCATCATCCACGGCGATGACGACCAGACCGTGCCCGCCGATGCAGCCCGCCAGATCGCAGAGGCGATGCCCAGAGCCGAGGCGATGATGATCCAGGGCGGCAACCACATCCTCAACACGCCAAACCCCATGCCGATTGGGGCAGAACCCTCCAAACAACTCTCAACTGCGCTCGCTGGGATGACGATATTTCTGGACAGGGTGCTGGCTGCCCGATAACAACTGCGGCGAACCGCCCCCCACCCCCACGAGGAGACACCGACATGACACGCTGGCCCGCACTGCTGATTCTGATCCCCGCCTGCACCGCATTTGCTGACGACCGCCAAGGCCTGTTCAGCTCGCCGACATGGGAGGAGGGGCTTTCGACGCTTGCTTTGTCGGCGCTTGGGCCGCTGGATTCGCCAAACGCGGGCGATGACACCTTTGTCAAGATCCGGGCCGGCGGCATGTTCATGCAAGCCAGCGGCGAGATCACGGTCGGCGGCATAATCGGAGGGGCCACCAACATCCTCGACTTTGAGGACACACTGGGCCAAGACACCGACGACTTCAGCCCCATCGGAAGCATCACTATTGCCATCCCGGTCATCGACCTGAGCATCGAGCTTGGTTACATGGGCAGCTACGAGTTCGCTGGCGCAACCACCAACACGATCAGCTTTGACGACCAGACATTCACCGGCACCATCGACAGCTCCGAAGAAATCACCATGTACGAACTCAATGTTTTGTACGAACTCGCGGAGATCAAGTTTGTCACCCTCTATGTCGGCGGCGGCGCACGCGTGATCGACATCAAGGCGACCATCACCGGCGATGTCTCGGGCACCACAACAACCGAGTCGATCGATGCGATCATCCCGATCCCCGTCGCTGCCGTCGGAGCAGACTTTGATCTGGGCAAGAACATTTCCATCCGCGGCAAGCTGGCGGGGATGTACGCCGGGGACTACGGCACAGTCATCGACGCCAAAGCAGAGATCGGGTACGACTTCCACCGGCTCTTTGGCGTGTTCGCCGGCTACCGGCTTATGACATTTGAGAGCACAGAGTTTGATGTCGAGGTCGATGCAGAACTGCAAGGCTTCTACGCGGGCGCTGAAGTCCGGTTCTAACACATGTGCCACTGAACCCGTCTTTGGGATCAGTGCTCTTTGCATAACCGAAACACACTGACCCAGAAGACCGGGTCAGTGGCACAGCGACTACGACTGCATCAACTCGCAGAGAATATCAAGCCCCTGCTCGATCTTGGCGCGTGGCGCCGAGTAGCTCACACGAAAGTGCGTGTCCCGGTCGCTGAACACATCGCCCGGGATAACCATCAGTTCGCGCTCGAGGCACCGATCGACGAACTGGTTGCTCGTCTGGCCGAGGTGTTCTGGCACCTTGACAAACACATAGAACGCGCCCTCGGGGACCGAGACCTCGGTGTGCTTGCTGAGCCGATCGACGACCATGTCGCGTCGGCCTTGGAAGTCGTCAACATGCTCGGACATATCGACATCGAACGCCGAGAGTGCGCCCCACTGCGCCATCGAGGGTGTGCAGACATAGGTGTACTGGTGGAGACGAGTCATCGCGTTGATGACGGGTTCTGGCCCAGCGGCGTACCCGGCGCGCCAGCCCGTGATGCCGTAGGTCTTGCCGAAGCCGCGGATCAAGAGCACATCGTCCTCGGCGCCGGCGAGCCTTGCGGGGCTTGGGCAGCGCGGGGTCTTGCCGTCGCCCTTTGCAAAATCGGTCATGCCGCCTTTGAAGGTGAACTCATCATAAATCTCATCGGAAATCAGCAAGACGCCCTTTGATCGGCAGAGCTCGAGCAGGTCTTTGCATTCTTCGACCGTGCCGACCACGCCGCTGGGGTTGCCCGGCGAGTTGTAGAGCACAAACTTGGTGCGATCGGTAATCAGTGGCTCAATGCGCTCGGCGGTCATGCGAAAATCGGGGTAGGTGTCGCAGCGGACCGCGGTGCCGCCGGCGATAGTCGCCATGTAGGGGTACATCGCAAAGTACGGATCGGGGATGATCGCTTCATCGCCCGGACCCATGAGCGCCAGGAACGCGAGCGTGAGCCCGCCCGAGGTGCCGCTGGTGACAAACGCGTCGATCGCGTCGTTGCCTTGGACATCCCAGCCAAGGTCGAACTTGAGGTGTGTGTTGATCTTGTCGAGCAGCGGCGCGATGCCTCTGGTCAGGGTGTAGCCGTTCTTGTCTTGATTGATGGCGTCGATCGCGCCCTGCTTGATCGAAGCGGGCACCGCAAAGTCTGGCTGACCGATCGAGAGATTGATCGGGTCGTCGAGTTTGGCAGCGAGGTTGAAGATGCGGCGAATGCCTGACGCATCGACAGCCAACGCACGATCACAGATCAAACGCTCGGTGTTCATAATTAGTGTGTCCCGTGTGGGGGGTGGGCTTATTTCTCGACGACATGGGTCTTTGGGAGACCGAGGGGCGACTGTTTGCCCGTCTTGAACTTGCCGTCTTCGACGAGCTTTTCGAGCCGCTCTGCGCGTTTCATGACGCTGCGTTTGCCGGAAAGGTTGCCCTGTGTTTTCAGTGAACTGTGCAGACTCATATCGAAGCTCTTCTGGGATAACCCTGTTTCGGCCAGACTATCTCTGTCAGACTACTGGGGTGGTTTCTTATACCACTGCGACTGGTTGACCCGGCTGTAGTCAATGGACCCGCCGTGCTCGTTGAACCATATGCCCCCAAGTCGCCGAATCTCTCGCACATGCGAAAGCTTCTGGGTACTTGTGGACCAGCCCGCAGACGGGATGCCAACGAGGGTGATGATCTCATGGACGGTCCTGCCCCCGCGTGGACCGACGCGGATGTAGCTCTTGATGCCGTTCTCAGCGAGGAATATCTGGAGCCTGCGGGCCTCTTCGGAGTCGGCAAGGGCTGCCAGATGGAGGTAGTTGGAGCCCGCGATCCGCGAATCCTCGTTGAGCACCTCCTGCTCAGGGACACTGGTTTCTGGCTCGTCCCGGGGTGTTTGCTCGGGGGTCGTTGCGGGCAGGGTTACGACGCTGGGCGTGACAAACTCCATATCCCGGACGATCTGCAAAGGGTCGATGGGCCGATCGTCTTGGCCGGCGGTGCCCCCGCCGAAGTTCTGAAGCGTGCTGTCGGCGGCCTTGATGAGCTGGGGCTGTTGCTCTTTCTGAAGCTCGGACCGGCCTGCCCAACTGCCGATCACAAACATCGCAAAGAACAGCAGCAAGATAAACGCGCCGAAGATGCCAAGCCTGACCGGGGTCAGCTCGATCTGCTTCCCACTCACCTTGGCCTGTTGGCCGGGGGCCTTTGGAACTGGTCGCTCGGTATCTTTCATCTCGGTAGGTATGGCTGGGCTTGCAACTGGTTCGGCCAGCGGCTTTGGCTCGATGGCTTTAGAAACCGGCGTGGACTTGGTATCTGCCTCGGTCGTGACATCGACCTTTGAGGGAGTTGCAACAACCACCGTCTCGGCCTTTGTCTTGGGCGTGCGTTTGTGCTTCTTTGGTTCCTGAATCGGCTTGACAACAACCGGCTTTGGCTTGACTGGCTCGGGCGCAGCGACTGGTTCAGGCGTTGGCTCGGGCTTGGGCGCAGGCTTTGGTTCTGCTTTGGGTTTGGGCGGAGCCACGGCTTCTGGCTTGGGCGCGATCGGCCTGCCGGCTTTGAACTCGGGCATGGACATCAAGGAGTCCATCTCGATCCCGAGTGGGGCGCTCTGCTTTGATTCCACAATGGTGTCCGCTGCGACCTTGGTCTGGAGTTTCGCGTTTGCCTTTGCTTCGGCGGCTGCCTGCTCGGCCTTGATCGCGTCTTGCTTGGCCTGCTCGGCTGCCTTCTCCTCGGCAACAACCGCGGGATGTCCCGGCGGCCTGGGTGCTGAGTTCTTGACAACGCCAGCGCCGATCTGTGAGCGCGTGTCCTCGTTGCCCACCTGCCCTGTGCGGGTGGAATTGGACTCCCGGAGGAGTTCGAAGAGTGCGGGCGCGTTGCGACGTTTGGCCATGGCTGCTCTATTCTCCCCGCTCAAAGCCCCGGTTGCAAATCGAACGGGCCAACTCGGAGCAAGTTGGGGGGAAGTTGGGCATTTCTCTGGTCCGTTTTCCCACTCCTGCTCCGGGTAGGGGCCGTATACTCGGTCCATGGCCATCAAAGACCAAGATATTATCACCATCGCCCCAAAGCCCATGAACCGGCTTGAGAGCGTCTATCTCCCCGAGTTCTTCCGTGGCTTTGGCACCACGATGAGGCACCTCTTCACCTCGTTTGGCCAGGGCAAGACCAGCAGGACCATCCAGTACCCGGAAGAACGCCGGGAGGACTACCTCCCCCAAGACGGCGGGATGGAAAAATCCAACTTTCGGGGCTTTCACAGGCTCAACCGCGACGAGGACGGCAGGGTCAAGTGCGTCGCCTGCATGATGTGCCCCACACTCTGCCCCGCCAACTGCATCCACATCGTCGCTGAAGAGTCCCCTTGGGACGACCGCGAGAAGTACCCAAAGAAATTCGAGATCGATGAACTCCGCTGCATTTTCTGCGGCATGTGCGAAGAAGCCTGCCCCGTCGATGCCATCGAATTGACCACCATGTACGATGTCGTTGGGCTTACGCGTCAGGAAATGATCTTCGACAAAGAGAAGCTCCTGAGCATCTACGATGTGACGATCGACACGAAGCCGATGTAAATCGGCTCGGCATTCTCCGCTCTCTCATTTATAAATACAAAAAACTCCATTCTTTGGTGGCATGTCCCAAAAGCCGTGGCATATTTGCTGCGTGGTTAGTGGTACATCCGTCTCGTCGTGCGCCAGAGGTGTGCGGCGGGGGTCTGAATAAAGCCGCCGACTACCGAAAGGGTCGCCATGCGTCTTGCTGCGATCGTTGTTTTTTCCATGTCCGCCGGGATCGCCAGCGGACAAAATGTCACCTTTAGCTTTGCATCTGATACAGCCTCCGAGCAGCCCACATTCAAGGGCAGCGCGGACAACGGGTTGATGAGCAACAGCCGTGTCAACACCGATCTCTTGGTAGACGATGCCAACGGCCCGCTGCCGACGCTCGAATACGACACCCGTTTCTACAACGACTTTGAGCTGACCACCATCGGCTCGACACTGCTCCCCAGCGGTCAATACCTGCACACATACTCGATCAACGGAAACTTTCGCTTTCAAGCTTCAACAGTCATGATGGTCACCGTCGAGGACGGTGTATTCTCATCTCTTGGCGATATTGACAGTTGGGGCACCACCGCGACCATACAGGCATCGAGCCTTGCCGGCAGCACCGTGACCTATGAGTGGATGACCGACGACCAACCTGCGTACAGCCTGTTTGACGGCAGCTCGACATCAGATATGACTGACATCGCCTTTACGCTSACCMACCTCATGAGCTTYCCRGATGTYGGYMTTCCGATCGCMGGCGTWGAYCTGAACCARCARACCGGCCTRCCMKSWCTCGCRTGGCARTCCGAAGGCTCRTTCTCAGGCTCGGCGTTCTTTGTGCCAGCGCCCAGCGCAGTTTCGGTGTTGGCARTYGCCGGTGCTGGGCTTCTTCGCCGCAAACGCTAAATCCACCTGTACCCCGTGCCACTGACCTGTCCGCAGGTCAGTGCTCTTCATACTTTGCGGGGAGCACTGACCCGAAGACGGGTCAGTGGCACGAAGATAGATCTACTGCCATTGCCTGCGCTGCTCGTGCAACTGCATCGGTCCACGACTCTTTGCCCTCGGGCTTTGCGTAGATCACGCTCCGGCTTGCGTTGACCAATACACCCCGCCCCGAGATGTCGTGCTTTGTCAGCAATGGKTTGAGATCCGCGGCGCTCCCGCCCTGCGCACCATAGCCCGGCACAAGAAATATCTGCTCTGGCATGGCGTTCCGCAGAACCCCGCCATCGGCGGACTTGGTCAGCCCCACCACCGCACCAACATCGCTCATGCCCGCTTTGCCAACCCGAGATTCACCCGTCTTTCTGACGAGTTGTGCCATCATCTCTGCGACCGTGCCGCCCGATGCCAATTCGTTGGATTGCACCGCATCGCTGTCCGGGTTGCTCGTCCGCACGAGTACGAACACCCCAAGCCCCGCATCCAAATACGGCTCGATCGTCGAAGGCCCGAGGTACGCGTTCACTGTGACCGCATCGGCGCCGAGTTTTTTGACGGCCTGGGCGTAGTGCTCAGCGGTTGAACCGATGTCACCTCGTTTGGCATCGAGAATAACGGGGATGTTTTTGATCTTAATATGAGCGACGACTCGTTCGAGTGCTGCGATGCCCGCAGAGCCGAGCCGTTCGAAGCACGCGGACTGGGGTTTGAACGCCGCTGCATATTCTGCGGCCGCGTCAACAACCTGTGTACAGAACGCTTCAACAGCCTCGGCGTCGTTCGATGTTAATTCCCGGATCGTAGCAGGGAGACGGTCAACGACGGGGTCAAGCCCGATGCAGGTCGGCGAGCCGACACGGGCGATGCGGTTGAGCAGGCGATCGACGAATCGGGTGCTTGGCATGTGCCGGAGCCTACGCTCGTAAGAGATGTCGGATCACGAACCCAAAGCCATCGATCTCAAAAAGGACAAGGGCCTGGCCATCGAGTGGCACGACGGCTCAAGTTCCTACTACTCCATCGCCTACCTGCGCAAGATGTCGCCCTCTGCCGACATGCGCCAGCTCCGCAAGGAAATGAAGAAAAACCCGCTGACTGTGCTGCCAAACTCGCCCGCGTCGAACGAGCCGGTGGTTGCGCGGGGTGCTGAGCTAGTAGGCAACTACGCGATCCGCATCCGGTTCTCCGACGGCCACGACACGGGGATCTATTCGTGGGCCTATCTTCGCCAGATCGACCCGGCGATYGAGCGCACCGATTCGCCCGAGGGCTAAGCAAGTTGGCTAAGCTGGTCTGCCCATGCCGGAATCCAAGACACTCGCACTGACCTCCCCGATCGCCGATGTGCCCGGCGTGCGCGACCAGATTGCACGGGATCTTGCGACGCTGGGGCTTCGCGCAATCGGGCAGATTCTGGTGCATCTCCCGTCGCGGCACGAGCACGAGGAAGCCGAGGCCCCGATGTCGGAGTTGGTGCCCGAGCACATCGTCTCGGCAAGGGGTGAGATCACGGCGTGCAAGCTCTCGGGCTACGGCAAGAAATCACGGTTCCAGGCTGTGCTTTCTGACGGCACGGGCCGGCTCGGCTTGGTCTGGTTCAACGCGCCCTACCTCCGCGGCAAACTCCACCCCGGCATGACCCTGCGTGTACAGGGCAAGGCCAAGACCTACAACAACAGTTTGCAGATCGCCAACCCCAAGTTCGAGATCCTGACGGACGACGCCGAGCCAGCCGACAACACCGAAGCCCGGCTCCGGCCGATCTACCCGGCTTCTGAGCGTGTGCCCACGCGCACCATCGAGCAGACGATCGAGAAGGTTTTGCCGATTGCGCTGCCCCTGATCGAGGATCACCTGACCGAGGAGTTCCGCAAGGAGCGAGATCTGCCCGAGCTGCGCCAGGCGTACCGGATGATGCACATGCCGCGCGATGAAGCCGAGGTCGCGCGCGGCAGGCGTCGGCTCGCCTACGACGAGCTGCTCATGCTCCAACTCGGCGTGGCGATGAAACGCTACGAACTCCGCGATTCCCAGCGCGCCCCGGCCCTCCGCGCAAGCCCCGCGGTCACGAGCAAAATCCTCAGCATGCTGCCCTTCACACTCACCGGGGCCCAGCAGCGCGTGGTCGATGAGCTGTCCGATGAACTCACCCGCGACATCCCAGCCAACCGGCTCATCCAAGGCGATGTCGGCTCGGGCAAAACGATCGTGGCGCTCTATGCGATGCTCTTGGCAGTGGAGTCGGGGCACCAAGCCGCGATGATGGCGCCGACGGAGATCCTCGCGGAGCAGCACTTCGAGTCGATCGGCAAGGTGCTCGATGGGCACGGCGTTCGTCTCGAACTGCTCACAGGCTCGATCCAAGGCGCTGAGCGCGAGGCACTGCTAGCTAGTCTCGAAGCCGGCGACATCGACATCCTCATCGGCACACATGCGCTGCTGACCGAGCATGTCAGGTTCGACTCGCTGGCGGTCGCGGTGATCGACGAGCAGCACCGCTTTGGTGTCGAGCAAAGAGCCACGCTCCGCACCAAGGGCGAGGATGAATCGGGCACCACGCCACACGTGGTGGTGATGACCGCGACACCGATCCCCCGGACGGTGTCGCTGACGCTCTTTGGTGACCTTGATGTTTCGATAATCGACGAGTTGCCACCCGGGAGGCAGCCGATCGTGACGACATATTCGCCGCCGGATGAGCGCGAGGCTGTGTACGCGATGGTCCGTAAGCACGCCGAGGCGGGCGAGCAGGTGTATGTCGTCGCACCAGCGATCGAGAGCGAATCGGGCGTGCTGGTCGGGGCAAGAGACCTCGCCCACGAGCTTGAGACGGGGTTCCTTGCGGGGCTTCGGGTTGCGCTGGTGCATGGCAGGCTCAAACGCCAGACCCGCGAGCACATTATGGAACGCTTCCGCCGGGGGCTGATCGATGTGCTCGTGGCGACGACGGTGATCGAGGTCGGGGTCGATGTCGCCAACGCGACGGTCATGGTGATCGAACAGGCGGATCGGTTCGGGTTGGCCCAGCYTCATCAGCTCCGAGGCCGGGTCGGCAGGGGCAACAAAGCTTCAAAGTGTGTGCTCGTGTCATCCCCCGCCACGACCGATGGCATCGAGCGCTTGAAGATTATGACCCAAACAGGGGATGGATTCCGCATTGCTGAGCGAGATTTTGAGATTCGTGGCCCGGGTGAAATATTCGGGTCGCGCCAGTCCGGCTTGCCACCGTTTCGTGTGGCGGACCTGCTCAGGGACACAGATCTTTTGGCAAAGGCGCGAATCGACGCACAACATTGGATTCTGAGGTCGCCAAGGCTGGAAAATAAGAGCGAGAAACTGCTGCTCCAGCGGGTAATAAAGACACATGGGCGCTGGCTTGGGCTTGGAGATACCGGGTAGGTTGGTGCGATAGAACGAATACTGTGTTGGCGATCTGATAGGATGCCGTCCGGGCAACCAGCCGCCAGACAAGCACGGAGACAGACCCCATGTCCACGATCGAGACTTCCTCTCCGCTCCACGAACGACTGCTGGCCGCCGCCGGGGACCGGACCTACCGCCGGGTGGGCGAGCTTACGGGCACGCACCCCGAGACCGTCCGCCGATATTTGCAGGGGCAGTCCCCAAGCGTCGAGTTCATCTCAGCGCTCTGCTCGGCTCTTGCGATCAACGGGCAATGGCTCCTGACGGGCGATGGCCCGATGCGGGCCGCCGACGCCAAGCACCACGCGCTTCGGCACGCAGATCCGGGCGAGCTTCTGGCCGCCATTGCCGGTACGCTTGATACGCTGGGTGAGCGGCTCGATCGTCTCGAACTCTTTGTCCAGTATCTTGAGGTGCGGTTCCGCGGACAGAACCAGACTCAGGGTCTGCATGAGTTTGCCGCCGGTGTGGTTGATGGATCAGAATCCACTGCTGAACGAACCCAAGCCGATGAGCGAGCGCGCAGCATCGGAGATGCTCTCGCCAAGCGACCATCTCAGGCTGCTGGTTGATCTGATGAAGCCCGCAGGCCCAGAGCTTGCAAGGCGCTGGCTCGCAGCGCTCACGCTCGTTCCAGAAGAGGAACGCGAGAGCGTCATCGAGAGCGTCGAAGCCGAGATCCTCCGGCAATACGGCGAACAAGACTCGCCGCAACGCGAAACCAAAGACGACTGACCCGATCCCCTACCATCGTCCATGGCATTCAATACCACACTTGCCGACCATCTTAACGAGATGGCGACGCTGCTCGAACTGACCGGCGCGAACCGATTCAAGATCGCTGCTTTCTCCAAAGCCGCCCGGGTAGCCGAAAACCAGACCGCTGATCTGAGCTCGCTCGATACCAAAGACCTCCTCGCGATCGAAGGCATCGGCAAGGGTGTCGCGGGGTTTATCGGTGAACTCGCAGAAACRRRCGARGTCGCGGAYCTTGTCGCGCTGCGCAGTGAAGTGCCAGCGGGGCTTGCCGGGGTGCTTGATATCCAGGGCCTTGGTCCCAAAACGGTTCGGCTGCTCTGGCAAGACCTCGGCGTAACAGATCGTAAGAGTCTTGCCAAGATTATCGATGGGGATGAGATCCTCGAGCTGCCACGCATGGGACAGAAGACCGTTGACAACATCAAGAAGGCGCTGACCTTTGCATCCAAATCGAGTGAACGCCTGCCGCTGGGCGTGGCGGCCCGTATCGCGGACACAATGCTTSWRCGYATGCGMYSRGCCAAGGGCACACAGCAAGCCGAGCTTGCGGGKTCGTTCCGCAGGGGCCGGGACACGATCGGTGATATCGATATTCTTCTTGTTTCTGACGACCACGAAGCCGCGCGGGTCGCGTTCTGCGAGGCGGATGATGTGCTCGATGTCATCGCGCGGGGCGAGACGAAGTGCTCGGTCCGAATCGAAGTGCCGACCAAGAGAGGCCGCTGGAAAACGGAGCCCGGCAAGAAGGCGGCGATCGGCGTGGACCTCCGCATCGTCTCCGCCGAGAGCTTTGGCGCAGCGCTCATGTACTTCACCGGCTCCAAAGAGCACAACGTCAAACTCCGCGAACGCGCGATCAAGCAGGGACTTACACTCAACGAGTACGGCTTGTTCCCCGACGACAAGGACGCCGAGGGCTCGCCACAAAGCCGGGGCGTCAAGCCTGTCGCATCCAAAACCGAGAAGCAGGTCTACACCAAACTCGGGTTGCCATATATCCCGCCCGAAATCCGCGAGGACATGGGCGAACTCGATCTTAAAGAATCACCCAAGCTGATCGAACTTGCAGACATCAAGGCAGAACTCCACGCGCACACCACCGCCTCCGACGGCAGCATGAGCCTCGACGAACTCGTCCAGTGCGCCATCGACCGAGGCTTTCATACGATCGCCGTCACCGACCACAGCAGGTCCAGCGTGCAGGCTGGCGGCTTGTCCGTCGAACGCCTCCGCGAGCAACGCGATCTCATCCAAGAAACACAAGCCCGCTTCGACGATGTTATCACTATTCTTGCAGGATCAGAAGTTGACATCCTCACCGACGGCTCGCTCGACTACGACGATGATGTTCTCGCCGAACTTGATATCGTCGTCGCCAGCCCGCACGCGGCGCTGACGCAAGACACTAAGACCGCGACAAAACGCCTTCTCAAAGCGATCGAACACCCGCTCGTCCACATCATCGGCCACCCGACGGGTCGGCTCATCAACCGCAGGCAGGGCCTCGAGCCCGCGATGGATGAACTGATCGCCGCCGCGGCACAGCACAACACCGCGCTGGAGATCAACAGCCACTGGATGCGGCTGGACCTTCGTGACACGCATGTCCGGGCCGCGGTGAATGCCGGCTGCAAGATCGCGATCGATTGCGACGACCATTTGCCACAAGACTTTGACAACCTGCGGTTCGGCATCGCCACCGCGAGGCGCGGTATGTTGACGCCGGAGTTGTGCGTGAATGCGTGGGGCAGGACGAAGCTGAACAAGTGGCTGAAATCGAAGCGGCCATAACGCCTACACTCTCCCGGCTGCGGTCAAGCCATGACAACTTAGAAACGGAGCGCCCGGATCAACGCCGGGCGGTGTGTCATGTTTGATCGACTTTCCGACGGCTTTAACAATGTCTTCCGCAAGCTCTCTGGTCGTGCTGAGATCAGTGAAGCCAATGTCCGCGAGGCGATGGTTGATGTCGAGACGGCTCTGCTCGAAGCGGATGTCCACTACGATGTTGCCAAGAAATTCTGTGAGCAGGTCATCCAGCACGCCATCGGGCGTGAGGTGACCAAGAGCCTCAAGCCCGGCCAAGAGATGATCGGCATCGTCAACGAGCAGCTCATCGAGTTTCTCGGGGGCGRTGCAGAGAACCCAGGCATTATGAAGATTGTTCCCGGCCCAACCATCGTCATGATGTGCGGCTTGCAGGGCTCGGGGAAGACAACGACCTGTGGCAAACTCGCAGCGCACCTGAAAAAACAGGGCCGAAGCGTTATGTTGTGCGCAGCCGACCTGCAAAGGCCAGCGGCGGTCGAGCAGCTCGAGATCATTGCAAAGCAAGCCGACGGCATGGCGGGCAATGCGCCGGTGTTGTTCTACGCCGAGCCGGACAAGTGCGCTGAGTATGGCAAAGCCGTGGGCGTGGCGGTCAAGGTGTGTCAGCACGCGCTCAAAGAAGCAAAGAAACAGAATGTCGATGTGCTCATTCTTGACACCGCGGGTCGGCTGCACATCGACGATGGGCTGATGGGCGAGCTTCGGGGGATTAACCGATCGGTTCAGCCGCAGCAGATTTTCCTCGTGGTTGATGCGATGACGGGGCAGGATGCGGTCAACAGCGCCAAGGTGTTCCACGACCAACTCGCTATCGACGGCGTGATCCTCAGCAAGTTCGACTCTGACACGCGCGGCGGGGCGGCGATCAGTGTCAAAGAAGTCACGGGCGCACCGATCAGGTTCATCGGCACGGGCGAGAACCTTGGCGATCTTGAACTCTTTGCGCCGGATCGGATCGCGAGCCGAATTTTGGGCATGGGCGATATGCTCAGTCTTGTTGAAAAAGCACAAGAAGAAGTCAGCGAAGAAGAAGCCCTTGCGCTACAAGAAAAAATGGCCAAGGGCGAGATGACGATGGGCGACTTCCTCAAGCAGCTCAAAACGCTCCGGCGGATGGGGCCAATGAAGCAGCTTCTGGGCATGCTGCCGGGCGTTGGGCAGGCGCTCAAGAATGTTGAGTTCGAGGAGAAAGAGCTCGACCGCGTCGAAGCGATGATCGGCTCGATGACCAGCGCCGAACGCGACAAGCCCAAAGTCATCGACAACTCGCGCCGGCGACGCATCGCCAAGGGCTGCGGCGGGGAGCAGAGCCGGGTCAGCCAACTCGTCAAACAGTYCGGCATGGTCAGCCAGATGAGCAAGCAGATGGCGAACCTTGGCGCAGGCGGCAAAGTCAGCGCGGTCAAACAGCTCGCGGCGGGCGGCGGCCTCGAGGGCATGATGCCCGGACTTTCGGGCATGCCGGGCCTTGCGGGCAAGGGCTCAACCAAAGCCAGCGGTGCCGGTAAAAAGAAGTTCAAGCATCGCAAAAAACGGAAGTAGATTCCATTTTATAGTATTTTACGAAGTTATACTCCCTCGTGCCACGGCTCTACGAGCCGTGTCGTCGGAGTTTTTTGATGCGCTAACGGTCTACACGGCTGACACAGCCGTGGCACAAGATTTCGCAAGATGCTCTAGGTCAGTGTTTTTCCTGCACCGAAGCGCCGCCGCACTGACCTATAGGAACAGGTCAGTGACACATCAGTCCTTACCGATCGGCAAGAAATCCTTCCGCTTGCCGGCGATCCATYCTTGGAACCTTGGCCAGAAGAGTTCTTGCAGCAGGATCTTCAGGCACGCGGCGAGCGGGATGGCGAGCAGCAAGCCGTAGATGCCCATGAGCGAGCCGCCGGCGAGCGTGGCAAACAGGATCGTTGGCGTGTCCATGCCGGTGGATTTGCCTTGGATCATCGGGGTCAGGACATAGTCATCGAGTGCTTGCCCGATGAAGTAGAGCGCGACGGGTGCAGCGATGGTCCATATGATCGAAGCGCGGAAACCCGTGCTCGATTCGAGCCACAAGAGACCGATCGAAACGGGGATGCCGACGAGCGCGGCGTATGGCACGATGGAGAGCACCGCGACACCGACGCCCAGCAGCACCGGCGCGGGCACGCCGATGAACCAGTAGCCCAGCGAGAAGACGACCGCCTSGATGAACGCGATGGTGATCCTGCCACGCACGAAGCCGGCGATGACGGCATCGAATTTTTTGAGCAGATCAAGCGTGACATCGCGGTGTTCTTCCGGGATGAACTTGCTGCTGAAGTCGAGGAACTTGCCGTAGCCGGATGAGATGAAGAAGAAGAAAAACGCGGTGAGGAAAAGTGTAAACCCGATGTAGATAATCGAGGTCACGGTGTGGAGGAACGCATCGAACGCGGTGGCGCTGGTTTGGAGTGCGCGTTGCGTCACGGCGGTCGCGTTCTTCTCGATCCATGTGATAGCGAGCCTGAGCGCTTCGCCCGCATCGTCGTCACGCGCGCGTGGTTTGCGGATGGCGGGCACGGGTTCGCCCGCAGCTTCGGCTTCGGCGACGGCTCGCTCTGCCTCTTCAGCAGCGTCGGCTTCTTCATCGGCGCGTACTTTGGCCTCGATGATCTGGTCACGAATCCAAACCGGGAGTCGCCCCTCGACGCGCATCTGGGCGGCCTCGTCTTCCGGGTTGTCGACAGCCGTCTTGATCGATGTCGCAGCGCCGGCGACATTGCCCGCAAGCTGCACGCCCTGCACCGCTGCAAAGGACAAACCGATTACCAATGGCACAACAACGACGAGCGCGCACAGGCCGATGACCCCCGCGACGGCTCCCTGACGACTCACCCATTCCTTCTTGGTCGCCCATGTGATCACTGGCTCGAACAGGTACGCCAGCGTGATCGCCAGCAGCAGCGGCACGGTCACCACGCTGAGCTTGTAGCCCAGCCAGAAGACGCCAAAGAACGCCAAGAGCACAAGGACATCGCGCACGGGCTGGATCTGCCACAGGTGGCGATCGATCCACCGCATGGGCGGCGACTGTTCTGATTCATTGTTCTGGTTCGTGTCGTCCTGCTTGCTCATGGTCAGTCAGGATACACCAAGTTGGGCGGCGATGACCAACTAGGTTCTGTTTGACGGATCAAAGAAATCTTGGTGGGACGGGCATCTTGCCCGTCCGTCAACGCGAAGATACGTCAGCAACGGGCTGGAAGCCCGTCCCACCAAATACAAAGAGGATCCGTCAAACAAAACCTAAATAAGCTCGGCCTCTGCGAAGGCTTCGTCGAAGTCGTAGACCCCAACAAAGTCCTCGGGTCGGTCGTCGTCCGTCTTGCGGAGGATGCCGATGTCGATGAGCGCAAAGACGACCTTGCCGAAGTCGTCGGTGTTCTGGACATTCCAGTGGCCGAGCACGGTGCGGGCCAACGGGCCATAGCGGCGGATGGCGAGGTCACGCAAACCAAGGCAGAGGTCCTGCCCGGAGACGTGCCGAGACTCATCCTCGATGATCTCGCCCTGCCTGCTGTTGGCGGACATCTCGGCTGCGTGCTGGAGCCCATCGCGGACGAACTCGAAAACCTGCGGGCTGTACCCGCCGGCATCCTTTGCCAGTTTGTGCCAATCGATGATCGGGGCTTCGGTACTCATTGCTCTTCCACTCTCGGCTGACTCGGGCCCCCACCTTGAGGACACCTATTTCCACAGCCTTTCAGACTAAGGATACGAAGGCCCAACGATTTTGGATCGCGGAAGTTATGATTTCGCTCAAAAAGCTCGTCGTTGGCCCGGTACAACCGATAAATCACGCATAAGCGTGCAGTCCCGGCAGGAGCAGATTCACGCCAAAGTACGTCCAGAGCATGATGAAGAACCCGATGACGCTCAGCCACGCGGTGACTAGGCCCGGGTTCTTTGGGCCGGCGATGCGGACGTGGATCACGATCAGGTAGACGATCCATGTCACGAGCGCCCACGTTTCTTTCGGGTCGAACGCCCACCATCGGCCCCACGAATGGTCCGCCCACCACGCGCCAAGCAGCGTGCCGACGCCGAGCGTCCAGAACGCGAGTTGGAGCACGCTCATCTGTGCGGTGTGCAGGTCGGCGAGGGTCCGCTGCACACCTGTTGGCTTGCCTTCTTCAATGCCAAGCGCATCGGCGGCGAGCATCGCGCTGCCCTGACCGCCTCGCAGCTTGGCGGCATAGTGCGTGCCGAGGTAAAACAGGCTCACGATGAACCCGAGCGAAATCAGGCCGTAGGACGCGAGCACGGTCGTGATGTGGTATTTGAGCAGCACGCTGGTATTGAGAATCGCTACTTCGTTCTGAATATTACGGCCCGGTACACCGGTCTGCGTCGCGGTAATCAGAACAAGAAACCCGACCCCCGCCGTGGCAGCCCCGAAGAGCCACTGCTTCTTGAGCAACATGAGCGCAGCACCGACGATCGCCGCGAACAAGCTCAACCCCGTCATCGACTCGAACTGGTTCTGGATCGCGAACCGATCCGCGACGATGCAGCGGAGCGTAAAGCCGGTCGCGTGCATCACGATCGCCGCGGCGAGCAACACGGCACCCATTACGATGAGCCACTTGCGCCCCGTGCCAAAGGCGAGCATGAGCGTGACGAACGCCAAGCCGTAGAGCCAGAGCCCCCACTCGAACGCGCCCAGTGTGTTGTACGCCGATTCAGCTTTGAGCCTGCCTGTTGGATACTGCTCGGAGTTGATCGCGGGGAGCCAGTGTGCAAGACTGGCGATCGCTGCGTTGACCGATGCTACATCTCGTGCGCGCCACGCGTGACCGAGTTCTATCGAAACCGCGCCAAGCGCCGTCTCGCTATCCCACTCGCCGAGGTGGTGCCACTTGTCGTCGGTTGATTCCGGCGCGACCATCGCAAGGTTGTTGGTGGAGTTTAGGTAAAGCCCGAGCCTGCGGTCGATCCTGCCGGTCGATTCGCGGAACGCGGGGATTGATTCGTTTGCCATGTAGATCTCGCCGCCGAGCTGCACCGCCATCAGCGGTGAGATCCGGCCAAAGCGTGTCCACCGCTCGACCGCGCGCGCATCGTCAATGAACGCGGCACCAAGAAACGCGCGGCGCACGGGCAAAAAATTCACGGCGATCAGCGGCTTGTCCGTGTAGTACGCCGGGTCGATCGCAAGATCCAGAAGCGTAAAGACCGGGTCGTAGCTGAGCTTCTTAGACTTGCCATTGTCGTTCGGTGCGCCAGGCTCATCGTACGCTCGT
>NVSP01000017.1 GCA_002732755.1 Phycisphaera sp. | reverse complement strand
CACATCGCACAATTCTGACCCCTCGGACACCGGTCCGAGGGGCTTGTCGTTGCCGCCGGTGGACAATTTACGATCTCAGAAATGCTGGGTTGGCGCTATGCAGAACAAAGACGGTGATTCTGAGTGGTTTGCTGGCTTGCGATTGGCAAGTTCCAAGATTCGGCCCACATTCTCGAACGGGCGCTCGCTCGGCACGAGGACTACCAAACCTCGATCCGTCACTTTGGCGGCTGGTTAAAGATGTCCCGAGTGGACACTGTTTGAGCGGGATTGCGCAATACCGAATCGGCATCCGCCACCGGCAGTTCGGTGGACGACAAGATTCAATACGCGTTATACAGGAGAGATTCCAAGCCAGTTTTAGAAAGAGAGCGTGGGCACAGTCTTTGAGGCCCAGTTCCATGTGAGCGACGATCGGTACTTATACCGCCCCGTTCCCTGCCGATTGGCTCCAAGCGGGTGATAGTGTTATTCAGATCGAGAGCCGGATTTGTTCGGCGAGTTGACTACGACGATTTTGAGATAGTCAATGTCCGGATAATGCTGACCGAACCAGAAGAGCCCCAGCGTCCGAGGCGTCGCCGACTACGAAACACGCTCTAGCCGGTGGATAAGCGAGATCTCCTACTGGTATAAACCCCGTAGCGTTCGTGAATTGTGCAGTTTGATCGTGTTGAGCCGACCTTGAGTTGAAGTGCAATTCTCCTCGACCGATATCTACCGTACCGGGAATGTCCCCGGCTGGGCGGAATGTACAGATGCCGATTGGTACGAGTCTCAAAAAAACGGGCCGAAAGGGCGTTGTCGCTAGGCAGTCTGCGCGAACGCCAGCAGATCTCATGCTGCTAGCGGTCACACCGCTGACAGCCGCGGCTGCATTCGTCGGATACTCGGCTTGGAAGCTTGGCGGGGTCGGTGGTCTAGATCCTCTGGTTTATATTGTTGCGGGTGTCCCTGCCGCTGCAGGACTCTATTTTCTTGGGCGCGCAAAGAAGAGCATAGTACAGATCGCTGCAATCGCTGAGGCTGTGTCGATCGCTGGTGAAACCGGCCTCTCAGAATCCGAGTTGCTCGTAGCCGAGACTGACACCGGTCCAGGCAAGGCTTGGAATGAGCTCGTCCATACAAAGCTCTTTGCCGCGTCTACTACGACCGGTGCGACACATGCTCCCGATGCCAGCATGAGATCAGATATTGCGATGTTGGCGCTCGAGTCGCACACCGATGCTATTTGCATCGTCAATCAAGCTGGAAGAGTCCTTCTCAGCAATTCGGCTGCGAACAGCCTGTTCGGTGGGTCCGATCAAGACCTTGGTAACACAGAACTCCGCGACTGTTTGGATGAAGATTCGCTCGCGGCATTCGATGATGTACTCTCAGGCCGGATTCAACGGCGAAACAGCACCGATATTCTACGCCAGAAAATGAACAAGAAGAGCGAGGAAGTCTTCCGTTTTTCTGTTGCTCCTATCCGGGGTAGCTCAGAGGCATTCGCCGTGGTTGTCGTTCAAGATGTGACTCGTCAACGGCATGCCGAACGGTCAAGGCACGACTTCCTTGCGCAAGCAACCCACGAACTCAGGACGCCGCTTACCAACATCAGATTGTATGTTGACGAGGCGATCGAAGCTGGGGATGACGACCCAAAGAGCAGGGCCGAGGCGCTCAACGTGATTTCGAGCGAGTCCCTCCGCCTCGAACGAATCGTCTCTGGGCTGCTGGATATTTCAGAGCTTGAATCGGGTGCTCGAAGCATGGACCAAGGCGATGTACGGATCGAGCAGATCCTGGAATACTTGAAATCAGACTATGAAGCGCTGTCATCCGCGAGCGGAGTATCGCTCACGTTTGAACTCTCGCCCAAGATCCCGGTGCTTCATGGCGACCGTGACAAGATCGCTGGCGCGCTTCACAATCTTATTGGCAACGCCATCAAGTACACACCCTCGGGCGGTTCGGTGGTCGTTCGCGCCGAAGATGATGAGACCACGCTGCGGATTACGATTGAGGACACTGGCATTGGCATCAGCGACAAAGAGCAGGAGCTTGTCTACGAGAAGTTCTTCAGGTCAGAGGACAGCCGTGTGTCCGACATCGAGGGCACGGGCCTGGGCCTTGCGTTTGCAAGGCAAGTCGCAGAGATGCACGGCGGGGAACTCCGTCTCGAATCTGAGCTAGATAAAGGAAGCACATTTACGATAACCCTGCCAAAGCCAAAGCTAGCAGCATAATCTGATTAAATTATGAAGATTGATATTCAGCAACAAGCCGCGGTCACAGTTCTCTCTCCCAAGGGCCCGCTCCTTGGGCTGGATGTGGTTGCCCTGCGTGAATCGCTTGATGAGGCGTTTAATGAAAGCCTCGGCCGGGTGGTGCTGGATCTATCCAATGTGCCCTATACCGACAGCAAAGGCTTGGAGATGATCCACGATCTCGGAACCATGCTGGTGGAATCCGGCCGTGTGTTTCGGCTGGCAGGCGCGAACGAAACTGTCCGTGAGGTGCTTGCGTTGACCGAAGTTGGCGCGCTCTGCGAACAATTCGATGATATCAGCACAGCTGTACGGAGTTTCTCGTGAGTCTTCGCCGGCGGCACAAACGAGTCGGTGAAGCGCTCATCGAAGATGGCGCGATCAACGAAGAGCAACTGCAGCGCGCTCTCATGGAACAGTCTCGTACCGGTGAAAAACTCGGGGCGCTTCTTGTTGACCAAGGCATCGTCTCGGGGCAGGTGCTTGTCCATTCGCTCGCCAAGTGCATGGGCGTCCGCGGGTGTCACCTCCGCCACGGCMTGATCGATCCGACACTAATCCCAGAAATCGGTGAAGAAGAGTGCGAAAAATCCGTGCTCATCCCGATGTTCAAGGTCGCCGGCGTCATGACCGTGGCGATGGTCGAGCCGCAGAGTTTGCCAACAATCGATCGGCTGCGAAGATCCACAGGCTGCGAGATCCGGCCCGTCCTTGCACTTGAGAGTAACATTCTCGAATACATCCGCAAGTACAAGGGCGGCAACGTCGACGTTGATGAATTCTTGATGTCCCTCGGGGACCAGGACCTTGAAGTCGTCGAGCGTGAATCGGTAGATGAAGGCCCCGAGACCGATCTTGACAAGATGATCGCGGGCAGCCCGATCGTCAACCTTGTCAATATCGCGCTGCTTACAGCGGTCAAGGACGGCGCAAGCGATATTCATATCGAGCCTGATAAACGAGGAACCCGGATTCGCTACCGCATCGACGGCGTCTTGCGCGAACTGATGAACCCGCCGCCCGGCATGCACGCTGCGATCGTTAGCAGGCTCAAGGTGATCGGGAAGATGGACATCGCCGTCAAGCGCTTGCCGCAAGAAGGTCGTGTCCGCATCGTTGCCGAGGGACGCGAGGTTGATCTGCGTATGTCGAGCATGCCCACGCTGCTCGGCGAGAAGATCGTTGCGCGTGTACTCGACAAAACAAACCTGCGTGTACGGCTCGAAGACCTTGGCTTCCGCCATGATGACATGCAAGTCTTTCGCGATCTCCTCAACCGGCCGCACGGGCTTCTGCTTGTCACCGGGCCGACTGGTTCGGGTAAAACAACCACACTTTATTCCGCGCTCGATCAACTCCGTACGCCAGAGCGGAACATCCTGACCGTTGAGGACCCGGTTGAATATCAGGTCAGCTTGGTCAATCAGATCCAGGTGAACGAGCAGATCGGCCTGACGTTTTCGCGTGCGCTTCGCAGTATTCTTCGCCAAGACCCTGACACMATCATGATCGGCGAGATCCGCGACGAGGACACCGCGCGCGTCGCGGTGCAGGCATCGCTGACCGGTCACCTTGTGCTTGCAACTCTGCATACGAACGATGCCCCGGGTGCCGTCGCGCGGCTCGTCGACATGGGCATCGAGTCCTATCTGTTGTCTGGCGCGATCATCGGGTCTGTGGCCCAGCGGCTGCTCCGAAAAATCTGTCCGCAGTGCGTTTCGAAATACTACCCAAGTGATTCGGCATTGCTTGATGCCGGCCTTCCTACTGATTCACCTCGTTCATTCAAAAAAGGTGCCGGTTGTCAGCAGTGCCACGACTCTGGGTTCATCGGGCGCATCGGTGTATACGAGTTGATGTCGGTCAACCCCGCGATCCGCAAGCTGGTTCACATCGGTGCACCGTCGCATGAACTGCGGGTCAAGCTTCGTCAACAGGGCGTGCCGTCGTTGCGCGAGGAAGCGGTGCGTCTGGCGATGGATGGGATGACAAGCCTTGAAGAGGCACTGCGCGTGACGCATGTCGACAGCCATGAAGAAGATGAAACCCCGGATGCTCAGGCAACGAGGGCCGCGGCATGAACTACAGATACACCGCATACACCAAAGACGGATCAAAGAAGTCCGGCCTCAAGGAAGCATCTTCGGAGTCTGATGCACGCGCTCTGATCCAAGCTGAGGGCTTGTACGTTGATTCGATTGTCGAGGATGGCAAGTCCGCACCGGGTGCCAAGGTGTCTAGGCCGCTGTTTCCGGGCAGTCAGCTCAAAAACGTTGCCGCGTTCACCCGGCAGATGTCGGTCCTCATTACCAGCGGCACCCCTATCGTCCAAGCACTCGAAGCGGTTGCGAACCAATCTTCAGATCCAAAGTGGAAAGAAGTTCTTTCTGATCTACGAATGAATGTGGAAGAGGGGGCGTCGTTGTCGGATGCGATGGCAAAATACCCCGCGTTTGATGAGCTCTACCGCGCCATGATCGCGGCGGGTGAATCAGGCGGCGACTTCCAGAACATCCTCAACCGCCTGACAAAGATCGTCAGGCAGGAACTGGCGATCAGAAACAGCGTCACCGGCGCAATGGTCTATCCGATTCTGTTGCTGACCGTGGCGTCGGGTGTTCTGGTTCTCCTCGCGTTTACCGTGCTCCCAAGATTCAAAGAACTCTTCGAGACTCTCGACGCACCGCTTCCTGCATCGACCGCGTTTATCATGGGAACTTCAGAGTTTGCAAAGTCGTACTGGTGGATCATCGTGTTGGTGATTGGTGCCATTGGGTTCGGGATCTACAAGTGGATAGGAACCGTCAAGGGGCAGCGTGTCAAGGATACTATTCAGGTTAAGATCCCAATGTATGGAACGATCGTTCGAGAGTTCAAAACCGCGAAGTTTGCGCGCGTTCTTGGCGTGCTGATGGAGGCACGGGTGCCCCTGCTCGAGTCGCTTGAAATCGCGAAGTCCAGCGCAAACAACATCTTGTATGAAGAACTCATTATTTCGGCGCGCGACAGGGTCGAGCAGGGCGAATCGATGAGCGATGCGTTCTCCGGCTCACCCCTGTTGTCCCCATCTGTYTGCGAGGCGATCAGGAACGGCGAGCAGACAGGCCGCGTCGGTGAGGTCCTGATGAGTCTTGCCGATATCATGGATGAGGACAATGACATCGTGGTTCGTTCGCTGACCAGCATTATCGAGCCGCTGATTCTGGTTGTGCTGGGCGTGTTTGTCGGGTTCATTGCGCTGAGCCTGTTCCTGCCGTTGTTCGATCTGACTGCATCAACGGGGGCCGGATGATGGGCATTGGTTCGATGAAACAAGACACCGTCGGCGTTGATGTGGGCCGCGACACACTTCGAGCGGTCGCGTTGCGATCGACCGGCGCTGGGCATATCGTGCTCGCTGCCGCCGAGACGCGGCGCACACCGAACCACCCTTGTCCTATAGAGCGCGATGTGCAACGACTCATGTATGCGATGGAGCGTCAGGGCTTCTCCATCAASAATATTACGCTTGGCGCACCGCCCGATCGCCTCGCGTGCGCTGTGATGGAGCTCCCGCCGAGATCATCTGGCGCACCGATCGATTCGCTTGCCGATGCAGAGCTTGCAAAGAGCGTGCCGGGTTCGTTCGAGTCGAGTATGTGGGATCTACCAGATGCGCCGCGGCAGAGCGCCTCGGAGTACTTCGCGGTCGCGYTCTCTCATACGCATGCGATGGATCTTATTTCGCCGTTCGAGAATGAGGGAATCGTAGTCGGCACCATCGAGCCGGAGATGACTGCGATCGGTAGAGTCACGGGTGGCAACAACAGGCTCGTCCTTGACATCGGGCGTCGTGGCGTTCGTATGTATGCATTTGAAGGCAAGAAAATACTCTTTGCAAGGAACCTTCCGCACAGCGCCGAATCTGGTATTTCTGCCGGGGCGTTCACGGGTGTTGTTGGCACGATCGACTATCTCGCCGGCCGCTTCCCGTGTCTTGAGCACGCAACCGTGGTTGTACTTGGTAAGCCATCTGAATATGAAACTATCCGGGAACAGATCCTCAGAGAATTCGAGGCCGATATCACCAACACGATGCCGATCGATCTTACACCAGCACCTTGTCTTACGGGTGTTGACTTTGATGCGCAGTGGGCGACCGCGATCGGTCTTGCACTTCGCCCGGCACACTGGGGGGCAGCATGACACTCCCGAACCTGCTCCCGGCACCAATGAAAGAGAGCATCGTGCTCCGCCGCCGGCGCACGATCTGGATCTGGGCCGTCGCCTTGGTGCTTGTCGTTGGTGTGTCCGCGTGCGTGGTCGCCAATGTGCTCTTGCGTGATATGGATACGCCTGTTCGAGACGAACTCCAGCGAGTGGTATCGGTCATCAACCAACTTGATGCGTCCGAAGCCGCGGCTTGGAAACAGATCGAAACCGGGACACACGAACTCGGTGYCGCCGAAGATATCGCGGGGCAACCAAGGTGGAGCATCATGCTGGGAGTGCTGGCTGCTGGTCTCAACGAGGGGGCGTATCTCGAAACCGTGACCACCGCCATCGTGCGCGACGATCCTGCCCAACTCCCACCCCCCAGCAATGCCGCGGCTGGGCCATACCGAGTAAACATCTCGGGTGTCTCACTCTTGCAGGGCGATGCAACCCGGTACGCGCTGTATCTTGAGCAGTGCCGACTCTTTGACTCGGTGCGTCTCGTTGCAACCGGGCCACGCCCGGATGTGAGCAGCAGCGCCGTCGGCTTTGAGATCGCCTGCGAGATCGGCGTGATCCAAAAGGAGGCTACGCCATGAAGCTTCAATCAGTTGATGCACTCGGATTCGGGCTGGTCGGCGTGGTGATAGCCGGGATGTACATCGGCGGTGTACGCCCGTTGCAGACAGCCTACGCCGACACGGTTTCGCTCAAAGCAGAACTGTGGCTCGCAAAGAACAAGCTCGAAGAGAGCAAGGCTTCTGAGAGCCGCGCCAGCGCGATCGCCAAGGAACTGAGCGACAAACTCCAGGAACTCGACATCGAGCTCTCAAGCATCGATCAGATGAACACCCGTCTCTCGCTCGTGACCCGGATCGCCGAGGAGGCGGGGCTTACGCTTGAATCGGTACGACCCGGCGCGGAAGTCCAGCGAGAACGCTACCGCGCTGTCTCTATCAACCTCGTTGGTCGAGCCGGATACATCGAAGCGGGCGCCTTTCTTGAAGAGTTGCTCCGGCAGTTTCCTGATACCGGACTCGAGTCCATCAGGTTTGAGCGTTTGCGAAGCGAGAACCAGATCACGGGTAGGCTCCAGATCAACATGATCTGGTATGCGGCTCCTGACGGTTCTATCAAAAATACCGGCTGACGCGCGAGAT
Organism: Phycisphaera sp.; assembly: GCA_002732755.1. GTDB lineage: Bacteria > Planctomycetota > Phycisphaerae > Phycisphaerales > UBA1924. Next base: position 13,593 of record NVSP01000017.1, on the reverse strand, counting down.
TTCATTCATAAACGGCTTGCCAACCCGTAATCTATATCTGAAACTCTTGGCGTGGCGGAGAATAAGAAACCAAATCTCGTGTATGTTGCGATCCTCGCTGTTGCCGGAGGTGGGCTTGCCTTTGATAGGTTCGTCCTCAGCGCTGAGGCAGGAACCGGCGAGGCTGCGATTGCCGACGCTACCGATGGGCGGCAGGCACCGACCGCGGACATCACAGCAGCAATAGTCCGGGAACCCCTTGCCGGGCGCTTCAACACGGCACAGTTGCAACTCGCACAACCAGCGCTTCGGCGACTTGACGCTTTCAGCGAGCCAACCGAGGACATTGTTATCCTGGCATCGACTGACGACAAGACACAAGCACCAATCGGTGGTGGCTTTGCATCGCGGCACAAGCTGACCTCTGTCCTCAGCCAAGAAGCAGGGGACATCGCGGTCGTCGATGGCATACTCATCAGAGTGGGCGAGACCATCGAGGGCGTCGAGCTTATCAAGGTCGAACCCGACGGTGTGATCTTCAGATCAGGCGATACCGAGATACATCTCACGCTCGCCCGGCCTGGTCTCGACCGATAACAGCACAAATTCACCGAAATACGATCCCACAAACTCTGTGTCATCAAGCCCCATGGTTGTTGAACCGATTGCTTTTGCATGTCTAACCACTTGGGGGATCTGCAGATGAAACTGTTCAACAACCGTATCAGCCGCCGCGGCTTTAGTCTTATTGAACTTGTAATCGTGGTCGTGATCCTTGGGATCATCGGCGCCGTCGCTATTCCACGGATGAGCCGCGGCGCTGAAGGCGCTGCCGAATCAGCGCTCGTGTCAAACCTTGCAACGCTTCGTGGTTCCATCGAGCTTTACGCAGCAGAGCACGGCGGAACATTCCCGACCGCTGCCAACTTCAGCGATGATATGCTCCTCTTCTCAAACGCAGCCGGTGGCACAAACGCCACTAGGACCGGTGCATTCATTTACGGCCCGTACCTCCGCTCAATGCCAGCGCTGCCTGTTGGTGCCCGCCAGGGGTCAAGAGGTGTTGCGGATTCCGACGCATCAGGTATCGGCTGGATTTATATTGATGCCAGCGGCGCAATCACCGCCAACACGACAGGTGCCGAGGTCAACGGTGCCGGTGTCGCCTGGAACACATTCTAACCTCTTTGTGAGGCGCGTCTATGACGCCAGCGACATTCCCATCGCAAACGAACCACGCCTCGTACAACTCCCGTTGTACGAGGGCGTTTACATTGATTGAACTCGTCATCGTGATTGTCATCATCTCGATCACCGCAGCGATCGCAATCCCAAGGCTCTCCGGCGCCAGCACCAGATACCGAGTCGATGCCGCGGTCCAGCAGGTGCTCTCGGATATCAAAGTCACCTCTGCAGAAGCAAACCGGATAAGCAGAACACGCTCGATCCGCTTCGAGGCAGCTTCAGAATCATACATGCTTGTCGGGCAACCAAGCCTCAACAACCCGGCAACTGATCAGATCGTGAATCTCAGCCTTGAACCATACAATGTCAACATGCTCCGCGTGTCGTTTGGCGGTGACTCCCGGCTTGATATTTCTGCATACGGGCTCATGCTCGAGGCCGGGGAACTCACGCTCGCCGCGGGTCGGCAAGGCCGCCGGATTGTGTTCACTCAGGGTTCGTCAAGTATCCAGATTGTCAATCTCAATCTCACCCGGCCAACGGACGACGAAGATATCGATATTGACAGCACCGGCGACACCCGCGATGTTGATACATTCGGCGATACTGGTTCCTTTTCGGCGGGCATGAATTGAAACGCCGCGGCTTTACACTCATCGAACTTATCGTCAGCCTGAGTGTCGTCGGCATCCTCACCATGGCGATCGGGTCAGCGATCGTTTTGAGCATGCGATCGCTCCCGACCCCCGGTGGGTTTTCCGAGATGCAAGCTGCCGCCGGGCGGTCGCTCACCATTCTCGGCAACGACATCCGCTTGGCAACCGCTGTCGCAATCCCCGATTTCCGAACACTTACGCTCACGCTCCCCGATCGAACAGGAGATGCGGTCGCCGAAACCGTCGAGTACCAATGGTCAGGCGTCGCGGGTGAACCTTTCACCCGCGAGTTCAACGGCGGCGGCCAAAGCTCGATGCTCTCAGCCATCATCGATGTACGGTTCACGCCGCTGCAACAAGCCGGTTTCGATGCCGACGGCCGAGCAAGCCAGGCCCCGGATCGGGTCCGTATTGAAATACAAGCAGGGACCACCCAAACCGTGGCGGTTTCCGCCGAGTACAGATTCTTCAACACGAGGATGCCGTGATGAGAAACTCAACACCACGCGGCTTTGCGATGGTCGAGGTCGTCATGGCGACCGCGATCGTCGGCGGGCTCACCGTCGCCGCGCTTTCGCTCGCGGGCTCGAGCGCTGGTCACAAAATCAACGCAGCCAACATCGCCCGTGGGCGCGTGCTCTGCCGATCGCTTGCAGAAGAGATCAGCACGCGGCCTGTCGCAGACTGGAGTGGTGCAGGGCTCGATCTCTATATTAATACCTCAGATGTTGTAGTTGGCAACGATTCGAATTTGGTCACGATACCAACTGCGACTGCGAACGGAACTCGCTCAGGGTTCATTTCGATTGACGCATACAACGGCTACACAGATTCGCCGCCACAGGACGAAAATGGAAACATCATCGCGGGGTACACCGGATGGACACGAGTCGTCACTGTGCGTAGTGCACGGTATGGCATTCCCGACTTGGATGCTATGTACGAACGCGGCCTCCGCCGCGTCACAGTAGAGTCTTCATTCGGTGGAAAGATCATCGCCTCGACCAYATTCCTGCGGAGTTCCGAGTGGGAAAGGGTCCAGCCATGACCAAGCCCCAAACACGCCACGGCACGATCTACATCCTCGTCCTCGTCACCTCGATGATCGTGACCATGATCGGCCTACTCGGCTTCAAGATGATCCAGGCCCAGGCCGCCGTCGCGCGGGCGGACACCCAGCGCGRTGAAGCCGTGGTGCTCGCCGAATCCGCGGTGCAGTGGGGGGTTCACTATGTCATGCTCAAAGCAGACTGGCGGGAGCCGCTTACTTCCGGTGTGACTTTCAGGACGATGGATCTTGGGCAGGGCCAGATCGCCATCACCATCACGGACCCCGATGGGGATCTCAGCGACGGCGACACGGACAGTTTCACCATCAGAGGCACCGGGCGGATCGGCGATGCTGTACAGACCTACGAGGTCCAAATGAGTTCCGGAGCCGGTGATCCTCACCCATCGCTCAACGAGTCGCTCACTGTCGGTGGCATTCTATACGTTGATAGCGGCATCATGACACTCGAGAGCGGCGGCACCGCGTTAGGTCAGAGACAAGCAGATGGCAGCAATACGGCCAGTCTTCTAATCACACCGACAGACCCGGTTGAAATCCCTGATCAATCACTCATCACCACATGGTCGGGCATGGGGACTGCTATCACACCAGCCATGCACGGCGGCCAGATTCGATTCACAGCGTTGTCCACCACATCCGCCCCATTCGGCCTGACACCCGACCCGAACGGTGTCTACATCGTTGATGCCGGCCGTGCCAATCTTAGTGTCAGTGCTGCAGTAGTCGTGGGCACGATCGTCGTTACCAACCTCGGCGGAAGCACCGTGACATTCACAAACTCACGACTCAGGTTTGGACCCAACSGTGGGCCGACCCTAATCGTTGACGGCAACCTGAGATTTGAATCGAATTTTCTCTCAGAGATTCAGCAGGGCATTCTCTATGTCAACGGCGATATTGACATTGTGAACAACATGGTCTTGATCGGCAAAATCATGGCGACAGGCAAYGTGACCGTCGATGAAGATGTTGAGTATGCCACGCTCAACGAACACCCCTCTGCCGTGCTCGGTCCGCCCGTCGGGTTCACGGTACCCAGTGGTGGCTACGAGGTCGTGCCCGGTAGCTGGCAACGCATCGTCAACTAGAGCAACTTCAGCCTCTCTGTAGCGTGGGTGTTGTGCTCTGGCCCCGTGCCACTGACCCGTCTTCGGGTCAGTGCTTCCCGCAAAGCTCGGCAAAGCATAAAAAGAGCACTGACCTACGRACAGGTCAGTGGCACGGTCGCTCGCTGCGGCTTGACAGAAACGGCTCTAAATTTCTTGTTTACGCCGCCTTCTTGACGCTGGCGGCTTCATCGGCAACCATCGCGTCGTACACGCTCAGGTCGATCTTCATGAACGCTGTCACGACAGCACTGTCGAACTGGCTGCCCCTGCAATTCTCAAGCTCGGCGAGCACCTTCTCGCGTGGCATCCCAGCCCGGTACGACCTGTTGGAACTCMKCGCGKCAWRCNGNWATNCYGSRYWSRYCMGRAKMSTCSSYATCATCGGGATGTCYTCGCCRGCGATGCCGTGCGGGTACCCCTTGCCGTCGTACCGCTCGTGGTGATGCAAGACACCCGGCAGCACATCCTCCAGCCCGGTTAGGTCCTTCAAGATGTGGTGACCGATCTCCGGGTGCTTCTTGATGTGATCAAACTCTTCATCCGTCAGCCGACCAGGCTTGCAGAGCACTGCCTCGGGCACACCGATCTTGCCAACATCGTGCAACAACCCCGATATCCGAACCCGCTCGGCTTCTTCGGTTGGCAGTCCCATATTCAGCGCGATCTGATGACCAAGGTGCGCCACACGCCGGGAGTGACCCTCGGTGTACGCGTCCTTTGCATCGATAGCAGCCGAGAGCGATTCGACAATCCCGACAAACAACCGCTTCTGCATATCGAACAGCTGCGCATTCGAGAGGAATGTAGAAGTAAACCGCGCGGACGCCTCGATGAGTTTCGTGTCGTAGCTGGAGATATTCCCGCCATCGGTCTGTTTCTCGCCCGCGACGATCATCGCATCTGAGCCGTGCGCGGTGGGGATTACACGAACAACCGAGCCGTGCGAGTCGCTCCACTCCGTAAGCGCTGCGTTGTTCTTGATCGCCTTGAGAAGCCTGTCCCGAGATTCCATCGACTCGGGCCCGATGTCGGCATCGCCCTCCCAGATCGTGCTTGCGGGCAGGATGTCTGTGTCATCGCCAACATGCAGCGCCACGAACCCGAATCCAAGAGCCTCGCGGATGCGGTGGCACGCCTGCACGACAAACTTCTCCGGCTTGTCGATGTTCTTCATCGACCGCCCGAGCGCATACAAAACCTCGAGCGTCTCGTACGCCTCGCTGAGCCGATGACTCAGGTCCTCGACATCGTTCTCCGACTCGTGCATGCTGACAAGGTCTTCGATCACCTGCTTCAAGAGCAGCGCGAGCACACCCTCGTCGGCGTGCCTGATTGCGGTCGATTCATCAAGCGATTGTCTGGCCCGTTCATCATCAAGCAAGCTCGAAAAGAGCGCGTTCTTCTCAACACGAGGCCGAAACCGGTGCAAAAAGACATACCCGATCTCGCGGTGCCGCCGGCAGATCGGGTATGCGTAGACCCGCACGCCCGTCCCGCCGCGGAACTTGCCCWGCGCCCACTCGTTCTTTTTTGACAACAACACCGCGTGCCACCGTTCGTTGTCAAGCAGGTCGGCGCTGGACCGATCAAAGCTGCGGATCTCGGTCTGATCGACATCGAGCACAAGTGTGCGAAAGCCAAGCTTGGCAGCTCGCTTAGCGACCTCGGCACCAACAGAGTTGACACACCGGCTGTCGATGTCGGATTCGAGTGTCGTCAGACTACTCATGCGGCCTGTTCCCCGGCTTCATTCAAACTCACGATCTCCATTGCGTTCTGGATAATGTCGCTCGCCGCAAACGGCTTCTCAAGAACCTTGACAATGCGCGTCGCATTCGCCAGCTTGGTGTCAAGCAAAAAACCCCTGCCACTGAGCATCAGAATCGGGATGCACTTTGTGGTTTCATTTGCAGCGAGGTTTGTTGCCAGCGTCAAACCGTCGACGCGGGGCATCTGCAGATCGCTAATGACCAAGTCAGGCAAAAACTCGCACGCGACCGCAAAGCCTTCTTCGCCGTCGCGGGCTGTCTCGACACGAAACCCCGCCCGTTCGAGCTTGCGCGATAACACAAGCGTGACATGCGGCTCATCATCGACGAGCAATATTCGCTTCTGGTCCATGTAACATTCGCTCCATGCGGTTCTGCACAAGCAAATATCGACCACTCTCGATCCTCATTTCACACCGGGTGCTCGATTTACAGCACCTTCGCGATGGATCGCAGCCGATAGCTTGCCTCTGGGGTTCAATCTGTCCCGGCTGTAACGATTCAGCACAAAGCGTCGCCCGTATAGCCATCGTTCCCAAACGCCCGATCCTGCTAGCATGTACCAATGACCCGGCAAGGAGGCCCAGCCGTGAGTAAACCAGATTCGGATCAGAATGTCTCAATACCCATGGCTGTCGAGGCGGTGCTCCTGACGACCGACAAGTCCGTCAAGCCGGCCCAGATCGCCGATGCTCTCAACGAATCGCTCAGCGTGGATCTCGACTCAGACGCCATCCGAGCCGCCGTCGAATCGCTCAACGCCGCGTATGAAGAATCGGGCCGAGCCTTCACGATCGAGACTGTCGCCAGCGGCTTTCGGATCATGGCGCGGCCCGAACTCGCTGGGGTGCTCGCCGCGTTCCACGGCCACCGCGCCAGCAACCGCCTGAGCCGAGCCGCCCTCGAAACCCTATCCATCGTCGCCTACCGCCAGCCCGTCACGCGAGCCGAGGTCGAATCGATCCGGGGCGTCGCCTGCGGCGAGGTTCTCCGCTCGCTTATGGACCGAAGGTTCGTCACCATCGCCGGACGAGCCGAAGAACTCGGCAGACCGATCCTCTACGGCACCACCCGCGACTTCCTCATGCAGTTCGGCCTTGCCAATCTCAAGGACCTGCCCGAGATGAAAGATGCCCCGGTGGTCAAGACCAACAGAATCGAGGCCGAGGAATCGCCCGAACCCGCCCAGACAACCGATGATGGGGAGTCATCAACTCCAGAGGTTGCTATGGAAGGTACCCAGGCATGAAACTCAAACCCGTCGCGTTCATCTCCGCTCTTGCACTGTCGATGCTCATCATTGGCTGTGCGCCGGTGAAGGTGACGGGCAAAGTGATCTCGGGCCGACTCAGCGTAATTACCTCCGTACCGCCGGGCGATGCACGCCTCAAAGGCGAGGGCATCGCGTTTGCCAACATCGTCGCAGTTCAAGAGGCACGGCATAACACGATCCTGACCGCAGTCGCCGATGCCAATGGTATGTTCTCGATCCCGCTCAAAGGCGACGGAGCTCTTGGGCGCCCGATCACATTCGAGGTCCAAGCCGAGGGGTACCTGCCAGCACAGGTCACGATGCCTACACCAACCCCAAACCAGAAGCTTTTGGTGGTTTTGAAGCCGATGCGGGCTTCAGACGAATAACTATGGCATGAGCACCCTCGGCCGGAACCTCGAACTCCACGCTCCAAACGCACGGCGAGACCACATCCACCTCGTCGCGATCCTGTATGTCGGCGCAACATTCATGCTCCTGCTCGGCGCGATGAGCAGCCAGAACAACCTCCTCTTTGCGACCGTCGGGCTGGCTTTGGCGACGGTCATCGTCAGCGGCTTTCTCGCGGGCAGTTCGATGATGGGCCTGCGATTTGCCCGACAACTCCCGGTCAGAGCGGAAGTTGGCTCGCAGGCGAAGATCGTCTACCACACCCACAACAAAAACAAAATCATCTCAGCCTTCGCCGTTCGCATCATCGACACAGCGATCGGTCCTGCCGATTCAAAGATCCCGATACACACGGGCATCGGCCGCATCGCTGCCAAAGACGACTCACAAGCCACCGTCCAGATCGAGTTCCCCCACAGAGGCCGATGGGTGCTTGGCCCTGGTCGGCTCTACACCATGTTCCCCTTTGGCATATCGAAAAAATCAGTACGGTTTGACGGCAACGACGCGATCGTCGTTGCGCCAAGGTCCGTCGAATTGCGCCGGGGCGTTCTTGGCACCTTCGAGTCTGCGGGCGACGATGGCAGGGCAGACCTTCGGCGCAAAGGCGGCGGGGCCGAGCTTTACAACCTCCGCGAATACCAACGAGGCGATCCCGTCTCCTCAATCGCCTGGCACGCCTCAGCGCGCTGGGGCAAACTCATCAGCAGAGAAGTCGCAGCCCCACAAACCAAGCGCGTCTGGATCGTCATCGAAGCAAGCCAAGACGATTTACAACAGCGCAAGCCAATGGCAGAAGCGTCGGTCCGTTTGGCGCTGGCAGTTGGCAGGAGACTGATCGAAAGCGGCGTCGCGGCGGGCTTGCATGTTCCATCCTGCGGCATCACCATCGCACCCGATCGCCCAGACGCCGCCTGGCCCGCGTGGTCAGTGCTCCTTGCAACCCTCGGCGACAACACAAACGCCAAAGCCGCCCCGCGCACGCTGGGTATGAGCGACGGGATCATCGCGATCGGTTCGGGAGCAACGCCCACCAGTTCCCTCGTTCTCGATCCGGGGCGCGAGGAATCGCTCACCAAACCAGCCAAGGGGGCACGATGACGCCCCGCGCCGCTTGGCTGACGACTGTCACCCTGGCTGTGTCGATCCTGACCTACACCCTGGCGGTGCCGGGCAGCGAGATCGTCCTGCTCATGCTGCCTCTGGTGGTTGCCGTGCGGTATTTTGCGTACACACGAGCATCGCCGCTGGCGCCGCAGTGGGCGGTGGCGCTGGCAACATTCGCAGCCGTCGTGTTTGCGGGTTACCGCGTGCTCAAAGTTGGCGCAGAAATCGATGTGCTTGCCGAGTTCGTCGCGATCCTCGCGGTGATCAAATCGATGGAGCGGTGGTCCGCGCGCGATGACATGCAGATCCTGATTATCGCCATCTTCCTGATCCTCGCGTCGGCGATCTCCAGCAGCACGCTCATCATCGGTGTCATGCTCATCATCTTCGTGCCGCTCTTGGGCTACACCGCGATGCGTTTGCAGAYMKRSKGMRYGAYCRSMWTSKSRWRGRAGMWSMRYRGGYRKGMMRGTKRSARYYMKWSTYGRARRWSMRWMRRCRRKTYNGATCMSCTSYKYSKRMMCYKWGMSRTSGMRCKSRKWMWCSKGACCGGCATCACGATCGTCGCGTTTGTCCTGCTCCCCCGCGGCATCGGCAGCGACACGCTCGGCGGGTTCACGCGTCCCGATATGGGCCGAGCGACCGGCTTTCGCAACTCCGTCGAACTCGGGCGTGGCGGGCTGATCTCAAACGATGAAACCATCGTCATGGAGGTCGAGGTCCTCGAAGTGGGGTCCGATATTTCGCTCGGAGCACTGGGCAAGGTGTATCACCTGCGGGGCAAYGCACTGRCYATCTATGACAGCGAAAATGGAAACTGGAGCAGCACGCTCGACAACGGSGMCGGCAACAATGTGACCACGGGGCAGGCCGGCGACAGAATAGATTTGGAAAAAACTCCGACAAGGGCCGACCTCAGACAGGTCATTCACCTCACGCCGAGCGCTTCTGACAGCGGGATGCTCTTTTCCCTGTGGCAACCGATCCGCGTCAACTTCTCGATTTTTCAAGAAGGAGAAGTTTACTACGACACAAACCAGCGAACGGTGCGCCTCGGTGCGAGCCGGACGAAGCTGACAACCTACGAAGTCTTCTCGCGGAGCCGTCCAAACCGCACCGGTACAAGGCAAGAAAGACAACGCGATCCGTTCTTCTCGCAAAATCCGGTTATCCGGAGCTTGGCAGAAAGCGTGCTTCTGGATGAGGGTTTCGATGCCGACCCTGATGACCGGCCCCGGCACGCCGACGCCGATGCCGCCGAAGCGATCCAAGACTGGCTCTCAACCACCGGCGGCTACACCTACACGCTCGATATCAAAAGCTCTGCCCCCGGYAAAGACCCYATCGAGTGGTTCCTGACCGATGCGAAAACGGGACACTGCGAATACTTCGCATCCGCGATGGTCGCCATGTGCCGGAGCGTGGGCATCGATGCCCGCGTCATCACCGGCTATGTCATGGCTGAGTACGACAGCGAGAAAGAGAGCTACATCGTCCGGCGATCAAACGCCCACGCGTGGGTCGAGGCAGAAACACGCCCCGGCATCTGGGAGACCTTCGACCCAACCCCAGATGTCTTCAACCTGCACGCACCCGAGGAATCTCAGCACAGGTTCCTGCGCCGATTCCTTGATGCGATCGACGGCTTCTGGCTGACATCGGTCGTCTCGTTCGACAAAAACAACCAGATAAAAATGTTTGGACTCGAAGACCAGACGCTGCATTCGATAAGCCAGAACCGCGAGATCGCTACCGAGGGCAAGCGGATTCTGCGGGTGGTGCTGAGCCTTGCTATTGCGGGCATCACCGGCTTCTTTATCTACCGCTGGTACCGCAAACCAAAGCGCGCCAAAGCAAAGAATCAGTTCGTGGACCTGCCAAGTGGCGCGCTCGATGCCAGGCTAAAGCTCCTGCGGTACTGGAAAGCCAGCGGCAGAGAACGCCCCGATTGGATCGGCCTCATCGCCCACGCCAAGGGCGAGCACGAGGTAGAACTCGCGTCGATGCTCTCCTCGGCTGCGTTCGGCTCGACACCTTGGGCGGATCGACACACCACCCGCTCAAAGCAGATTCTTGCGGAACTCGCCGAAACCAAAGCGAACTAAGCCCCGTCCGAGAACATCTAAAACGACCTATACGGGTGTCGTCTGGGGCTCTCATGCTGCCACATCACCGGCTGCTGGGCTGCCCGGATCAAGCGGGCTTGCGGTTTGGCCGATCTCTGGGCGGATACAGAGTAGTTCTGGCCCAACGAGGAGGCGACCATGCCCGCCCGAAGATCACGCACCGAACAATGGCGAGACTCACTCAGCGGACTCGTTGCACGCAACGGCTCGATCGAGATCAGCGTCAACAGCCCCGAGAGCACAATCGACCTCGTCTGGCGCGTCAGGCTGCTGGGCATGGATGACGAGTCGCTCATCGTCGAGCAACCTTCGACGCTGCGCATGAATGTGCCACTCATGGACAACACCGATCTCATCGGGGGTATCTCGATCGGGCAGAACAGATGGATGTTCCGGTCCCGCGTCGTCGAGCACCTCGAGCACCCATCCAACTTCGGCATGTCGCAGGCGCTCCGGCTCTCGATGCCGATGAATGTCGAGCGATGCCAGCGCCGAAACTTCTACCGCACCTCAACCACTTCCCTGTCGCTGCCAGCGATCCGTGTGTACCAACTCAACGACGCGGATTCTGCAATCCCGCTTGAGATTGCGACCCAGTCGTCGATGGCCGATGCGCTGGCACAGGGCGTCGCCAATGACCCGATTGATCTGGCCAAGCCGGACCTCGGTCAGAGCCTCGATTCGCACATGATCAATATCGGTGGGGGCGGCATCGGGCTGCTCGTGCCCGCGTCAGATGTCCCGGTGCTGAGCAAGCACCACCTCTTCTGGATGAGGCTCGATCTGACGCCCTCGGTCCCGATCCCCCTTGGGTTGACGGCCCGGCTTGCGCACACGCGGGTCGATTCCAGCGGCGATGTCCACGCGGGCTTTGCTTTCGACTTCATGCGGAMCCGCACATACGAGCCTTTCATCGCCGAGCAGGTCTGCCGATATGTCGCCCAGATGCAGAAACCCGATTCAGGGTGTAAGAAGGCGGCTTAGATATCACAGATCGCGCTCCGATCCGATTCGTTGCCTAACAATACAGGCAGTGGTCGGCTACGAGAACGCTCTGRTCCCGGCCCGCCGAACCTGACYTTGACTCCACTTGGGCACATATTTCGCCCAGACAACCGCGTTTGACGCCTCTGCCAGGCGATATTGGGCTAGACCGCCACCGGTCTTTGCCGGGTGTAGATGTGCAGTGTGGACTCATTTTTGATTATGGCGGTCCGATGTATTGAGGCGCAGCGAGAAGCCGACCCGCAGCCAAAAGGGACCGCGGCATGGTACACGCATGGATTGCTCAATCAGATTCAACCTCAGCGCTGCCAACTTGGCTCTGGATTCTGATCGGTATCGTCGCTGGCGCACCTCTGGGTGCGTTTGTGCTTCGGATGCTTGTTGGGATGACGATCGGGGCCGCCAAGACAGAGGCCAAGAACATTGTCGAGACCGCTGAGCTTAGAGCCAAATCCGAGAAGCAAGAGCGAGAGCTCGAACTCGAGAAAGAACTCCGCGCCCGCCGGGATGAGCTCGAAAAAGAGATCGACGAGGGACGCAAGGAGGTCCGCGAGTCCGAGCGCAGGCTCGACAAACGCGAGGCCCAGTTCGACAAACGCGAAGCCTCGCTCGAGCGTGAGCAGACCAAGATCGATGAAACCCGGTCAAAGCTCGACTCGCGCCAGACCAAGCTCGACAACTCCGAGAAAGAGATCGAAGAAACGCTCGTGCAGCAGCGGGACAAGCTGCTCTCTATCTCGGGCATGAACGCGGATGAGGCAAAGTCGCTCGTGCTCGAACGCATCGAGGACGAGTGTCGGCTCGATGCAGCCAAGATTATCCGCAAGGTCGGCGAAGAAACCGAAGCCGAGGCTCACGAGAAGGCGACCGAGATCCTCGTCCACGCGGTCCAGCGCTATGCGACCGAGGTGACAGCGGATTCGACCGTGCGCTCGGTGCAGATCCCATCGGATGACATGAAGGGCCGGATCATCGGGCGCGAGGGCCGAAACATCCGCGCGATCGAAAAGGCGACCGGCGTTGACATCATCGTTGACGACACGCCGGGTGTGATCGTGGTGTCGTGCTTTGACAAAATCCGCCAGGCGATCGCGGTCAAGTCGCTCAACAAGCTGATCAAAGACGGCAGGATGCACCCGACGCGCATCGAAGAGGTCGTCGAGAAGGTCCGCAGCGAGATCGGTTTGGAGGTCATCAAGGCGGGCAAAGAAGCCGCCATCGAGGTCAACCTGCAGGGCCTGCACCCCAAGATATCAGAGGCGATGGGCAAGCTGCACTTTCGCACGAGCTTTGGGCAGAATGTGCTGCGCCACTCGATCGAGGTCGCATACTTCAGCCAGATCATCGCCGACCAACTCGGGCTTGATGGCAAAATCGCCCGCCGGGCCGGGTTCCTCCACGACATCGGTAAGGCCATGGACCACGAGCAAGAGGGCGGCCACCCCGCGATCGGGATGGCGTTTGCCAAACAGCACGGCGAGAAAGAACCCATCCTCAATGTCATCGGCGGCCACCACGCCGACATCCCTTCGACCACCTTCTACACGCCCATCATCATGGCAGCCGACGCGATCAGCAGCGCCCGCCCGGGTGCCCGCCGCGAGTCGATGGAGCGATACATCCAGCGTCTCAACGATCTCCAAGACATCGCCCTCGCCGAGAACGGCGTGAATGAGGCGTACGCGATCCAGGCCGGCCGAGAGGTGCGGGTTATGGTCGATGCCAAGCGGATCACCGACGATGAGGCGTACCTTGTCGCAGACCGGATCGCAAAGCGCGTCAGCGCCGAGATGACCTTTCCGGGTGAGATCCGCGTGACCGTGCTCCGAGAAACGCGCGCGATTGAGATTGCAAGATAGATAGTCAATCAGTCGTGGGGGCGGCATCTTGCCGCCCTTCTTTCCTACAACCCAATGGGCGGC
>NVSP01000016.1 GCA_002732755.1 Phycisphaera sp. | reverse complement strand
ATTCTCGAGTATTTGAGCGGGATGTGGATGTACCGCATATCCCGGGCCTTGGCGCGATGGAGATCGGGCATGGCTGCATCGGTACTGATGATGGTCGTGATACCGAGTTCTTTGAGTGTGTCAAAGCCCGTGTCATATCGCGGCATAGATCCCGACACCACAAAATGTGTGTCATCGGTGTAAAACAGAATAACATTGTCGATGCCAGCCTCAACCGAGTCGATGATGAGATCCCCAGCCGAGTGTGCATCATCATCGGCCACTTGGAGCGAGAACACACCAAAGCTGCCCAGAAATATTACGACAGGTACGACAATCCAATACATACACGATCCTTTCGCCTCAGACTGTCCCGTACATCCGGTCGCCTGCATCGCCCAGCCCCGGGCAGATGTAGCCTCGCTCGTCGAGTTGTCGATCGACCGCAGCGGCATAGACCGTGATGTCCGGATGGTCGGTGTTCATGCGATTGAGTCCCTCGGGTGAGGCGACGAGGCACATCATCCGCAGATCTTTGACGCCGACTTCGCGCAAARTCGTCGCGGCTTCGGACGCCGACCCGCCGGTGGCGAGCATCGGGTCAACCAGAATCACCGGCCCCGCGTTCATGTTCTTGGGCAGCTTCTTCAGGTACACGGTCGGTTCGAGTGTTGTCTCATCGCGCGCCATGCCCAGGTGCCCGACCCGCGCCTCGGGCATGACTTCGAGAATCCCCTCAGCCATCCCAAGCCCCGCGCGGAGCACGGGCACGACCGTGACCGTGCCCGCGAGCCGAAGCCCGGTTGTTTTTTCGACCGGGGTCTGCACCTCGACCTCGGTGGTCGGCAGGTCTCGCGTCGCCTCGAAGACCATCAGCCCTGCGATCTGCGAGATCAGCGCGCGGAACGGCCGGTAGCTGGTCGATTCGTCCCGCATCCAGGTCAACTTGTGCTGAATCAGCGGGTGCTCAAAGATGACAGCGTTCGCAAGCTCGGTGTGTCTGGTGCCCATAGTCTTTGAGCATACCGCCAAATGGGAGCCGGACATGAGCACATCACGAGAACAGATGGACCGCGCCGCGCTCGATGCCGCAGTCGTGCAGGCCAGAAAGAGCCTCGCCGAGGGTGGCATCCCGATCGGGGCTGCCTTGATGAGCCCAGAGGGCATCATCGTTGCGCTCGGGCACAACGAGCGCGTCCAATCCGGCGACCCGACCGCCCACGCCGAGACGGTGTGTATCCGTAGCGCCGGCCGCCGGCGAGATTGGCACACGCTGACGATGGCGACGACGCTCAGCCCCTGCGCGATGTGCTCGGGCACCGCGGTCCTGCACCGGATCCCGCGTGTAGTCATCGGCGAGAACATGACATTCAAAGGCCGCGAGGATTGGCTGACCGCCGAGGGGATCGAGGTCGTGGTTGTGCATGATTTGCGGTGTACCTCGATGATGGAAGATTTTATTAGCGCAAGGCCGGAGTTGTGGGATGAGGATATCGGTGTGCCGGGGGAGTGAGAAACAACGAGCCCGAATTGCAAGCGAGGATCTTTGTTATGCTTTCATAAATACATCCTCGCTTGCGCTTCGGGCTCGTCAATCTTCGCGCAAGCTTTCTGTGATCCCGATTTCTTGGAGCCGAACGCTCGCGTTGTCGAGGTCTTGCTTGGCTTTGTAGAACTCGTCCGCATCGACAGATTCCCAATTCTTCTCCGCATTCACGATCAAACCTTGGAGTGCTGCGAGGAGGTGTTCAAGGTTCTGGCGGTTGTCTGGTTCGAGTTTGCCCCCGTACTTTGCGAACCTTTCACCGATCCATTTCACATCGAGTTTCGAGTTGACGATCAGGTCCACGATGCGGTGGCGGGTCATGTCTTCACGGGCGTGCGTCAAGCTGTCGGCTTCGATTTGGTCGATTTCTTCGCGGGATAAGCCGTGGTTTGGGATGACTTGTAAAGAGGCCCGCTTGCCGGAGCGTTTTTCGTGCGCGCTGACCGCGAGCACGCCCGAGGCGTCGACGAGGAACTCGACCTCAAGCTGGGGGATACCCGCGGGCATGGGCGGCAGGCCTAAGAGGTGAAACTCGCCGAGACTTCGGCAGTGCTCAGCCATCTCGCGTTCGCCTTGGAGGACATTGATTTTGATCGAGGTTTGGCCATCCACGCTCGTCGAGAACATCTCGGTGGCGCGCGAGGGGACGGTGCTGTTGGCGGTGATGAGCTTGGCCATCGCGCTGCCCTGGGTCTCGATGCCCAGCGACAACGGGATGACATCCAGAAGCAGCATCCCCGAGGCCTCGCCCGACATGATCCCCGCCTGCACCGCAGCGCCGAGCGCAACAACACGGTCAGGGTCCAGCGCGGTGTACGGCTCCATCTCGAAAAGCTCGGCGACGCGTTTGCGGACCAAAGGCACGCGCGTCGAGCCGCCGACGAGGATGATTGAATCTATTTCGAGCGAGTCTCCGCCGGGTGCGCGCCTGGCGTCGGCGATCGCGCGCTTGCATGCGACCATCGTGCGCTCGACCCACGGTTCCATGATGGCTTCGAGCTTTTCGCGCGTGATGGTGCGCTCGTAGATTCTCCCATCACCAAGATCGATCCGCACCGTCGCTGCGTCTTCGGTCGAGAGTTTCATCTTCACCGACTCAGCGAACCCGATGAGCGCCCGGCGGGTCTCTGGGCCGAACGCATCGAGGTCCGCGATGTCTTTGCCCAGCCCGAGTTGGTCGCGGATCTCGGCTAGGAAGAGCTTGACGAGTTGTTGGTCGATGTCGTCGCCGCCGAGGTGCGTGTCGCCAGCGGTCGCGAGCACTTGGAAGAAGCTTGTTTGTCCTTCTTCGGTTGCGGGAGTGAGGCGGAGGATGGAGACATCGAAGGTGCCGCCGCCGAGGTCGTAGACGACGACGGTTCTGGCGGTGTCGGTGGATTGGGTGCCTAGCCCATACGCCAGAGCCGCAGCTGTCGGCTCGTTGACGATGCGCACCACATCAAGCCCGGCAAGCCTGCCCGCATCGCGCGTGGCTTGGCGCTGGGCATCGTCGAAGTACGCCGGCACGGTGACGACAGCGCGCGAAACTTCTATGCCGAGCGATTCGGAGGCCCGGCGTTTGAGGTCGCGCAGGATTTCTGCGGAGACTTCCTGCGGGCTGATGACACGGCCCGAGGGCAGTTTGGCGCGTGCGGTGTTGTTCGGGCCATCGACGATGTCGTAGCTGAGAAACTCGGCATCACCCGCTGCGTCTTCGAGCGATCGGCCCATGAGGCGCTTGATGCTCGAGATCGTGCTCTTTGGAAACTCGACGGCGCGGCTGCGGGCATCGTGCCCAACAACGACACGGTTATCTTCGTATCGCACAACCGATGGCACGATCTGCTCGCTTTCATCGCCAAGCACGCGGGGCTGGTTGTTGGCAAAGAACGCGACGAGGCTGTTGGTGGTGCCAAGGTCGATCCCGACGATGGGGGATTGGTCGGCGTGTGGTTTGGCCCGGTCTGTCATGGAAAACGATAGCCCATCTTGCCAAAGACAAAGAAACTACTGGTCAAGGCGGGCGAGCTGGCGGAGTGTGCGGACCAGTGCCGAGACCTGCGTCTTCCCATTCGCGTCGTAGACATGCACGCGCCGGCTGTCGTGGGCGGTGAACTCGATGACGATCAGGGCGTCGCCCGGCTCGATGGCGGGCGGGGTGGTCCCATTTAGGGGTGAGCCGCCGACACCCCGGTCAAGGCCGTTGCGGACGATTTGGGCGTAGAGGTTGGCGATCTGGGGTTGGGTCAGAGTCCGTGTGCGGGGTGGGAATGTGTCGAGGCTCACGCCGCTGCCCTGGGCGGCTCGGAGCACACCATCGGGCTGGATGACGAATCGTGCTGGCTCTTGGGCTGTGTTTCGTTGGTCATGGGTTGGTTGGCCAAAGACCGTCACAGCGAGGGCAAAGTCTCTCGGCGGGCGGGTCTCGCCCCGAGCGAAGGCGTGCGGTTGGCTCGGTTCGTACACCGGTTTGGCGCAACCAAAGGTAGAAAGGAAGGCGAGGGCGCAAGCCAGAAGTGCGGGGAGGATCGTTCGCATCGGCGGAGTGTACCGCCGCTTGCCGCTGTGGTCTCCTAAGGCTCTGTTTGACGGATCCACGAGCCTCTCGCGCGAGCGAGGGGGCCACGGTCCGACCGGGCTTTGCCTCCTTCCTCACGGAAGGGGCTCGTCAGAATCTGATGCGCCAAACAGAACCTAGGCTTGTTTCCTATGAATATCAGCTTGTCCTGGCTCAACCGATTGCTCACCCCCGGCGATGTCACCGCAGCCGAAGCCGACCATGTGCTCACCTTTGCCGGCTACCCGGTCGAGAGCATCGACGAGCTTGCCTGTGGCGACACGATGCTCGATGTCGAGCTGACCTCGAACCGGGGCGACCTGCTCTCGCACCTCGGCTGCGCCCGTGAGATCGTGGCGGCGACCTCGGCATCGAAAGTGCGCACACTCAACCAGCCCGAGCACGCAAACCCGGCTATCGGCAAGCCCATCGGCGCTGATCTCACACTGACGAACAACGAGCCGGGCGTTTGTCCGCTCTTCACGGCGAGGCTTGTCCGGGGTGTCACGGTTGGCCAAAGCCCCAAGTGGCTCAGCGACCTGCTCGAAGCCGTCGGCCAGCGGTCGATCAACACCGTCGTTGACATCACCAACTTCATCACGCTGGAGCTTGGCAACCCGTGCCATGTCTTTGACCTCAACAAACTCGACGGCAACCAGCTCAACATCCGCTACGCCAAGGCCGGCGAGAGCCTGATAACGCTCGATGGCAAAGCCTACAAGCTCAGTGCGGATGATCTGGTTGTCGCCGATGCAAACAAGCCGGTTTCGCTTGCGGGTGTCAAGGGCGGCAAGTCGTCGGAAGTCGATTCTTCTACAACYGATGTTGTTTTCGAGATGGCGACCTGGGGCCCGGTGCTGGTCCGCACCGCCGCCCGTCGGCACGCGATCCGCACGGATGCGAGCTACCGCTTTGAGCGGATCGTCGATGCGCGGACGATCGATGCAGCAGCAAGGCAAGCCGTCGCGATGATCTGCGAGCTTGCCGGCGGCGAACTCGCAGAAGGTGTGCTCGAAGAAGGCGGCGAATTGCCGACAACCGAGCCGATTTCGTTCCGGGTTGACCGATGCACGATCCTGCTTGGGCTTGATATCTCGCAGGCGGATGTGCAGAAGCATCTTGAGGCCCACGATGTGCGGGTCGAGGATGCGGGCGAGGGTGTTTTGCGGTGTGTGCCGCCGGCGTTTCGGCCGGATCTTGAGCGCGAGATCGACCTGATCGAAGAGGTCGCTCGGACCGCTGGGTACAGCCAGATCCCCGAAAGCCCGACGATCGAGGTTTCGGTGCGTCACCCGCAGGAGTCAGAGCGCGCCCGGCGCGAGCTGCACCGGGTGCTGACGGGGCTTGGGTTCTACGAGACGGTGACCTTTAGCTTTGTGTCAGCCGCAGCGGCGACGCCTTGGATCACGCCGGGGCTGGAAGCAGTGGGGGTTGATGACGACCGGCGGGGTTCGGAGCCGATCCTCAGGCCCAGCGTGATCCCGAGTTTGCTTACATGCCGAAAGGCGAACGCTTCGGGTCAGGTGCGGGTGCCCGGCGGGGTTCGGCTGTACGAGATGTCCGCGGTGTTTGCGCAGACACCAAAGAAGGAGTCTGTCGAGCGGCGCACGCTGACGCTCATGCTCGATGCCGAGGGTGTCATGCCGGGTAAGAAGGCCAAGCCCGAGCAGTTGCAGAGCGCGCTGCGCGCAATTCGTGGCGCGGTCGAGCACATCGCCCGCGCGATGGCGGGTGTCAACGCCAAGGTTGTGGTCAACGCGATCGAGCCGAGTTGCCTGGGCTGGCAAGGCGGCGCGTTCGGCGAGGTTTTGATCGACGGCAACACGATCGGTGTGCTGGGGTTGGTTTCGGGTGATGTGCGGCACGCTGCGGATGTGGATATTCCGGTCGCTGCTGCTGAACTTGATCTTGATGCCCTGATTGYSWTKYWSYCGSMGARGMSYWSSKKCKRGCCTTTGCCCGNGNNNSYSGCSRYCSAGSKGSMKMYYWYGCTGATCCTCGATGAGGCGACGCCCTGGGCCGAGGTCGATGGGCTGATCCGGGGTTCGGCGCTGGAGCACTTTGAGTCTTTGGACTATGTCGGGTCGTACCGGGGCAAGCAGGTTGGGTCCGGTAAAAAATCGGTCACGCTTCGGATGCGGTTTCGGCATCCCTCAAACACGCTTCGGCACGAGGATGTTGACCCGCAGATGAGCCGGGTCATCGAGCGGGCGACGAAGGATCTTGGTGCAGAAATCCGAACCTAGCGACTGATCGTGGCGTATTCACGACAAATCGCAGCATGTTCGCGTATGTTTGTGTATTGTCAATGTGCCGCCGTGGCGGTTCGAATTGGTATACACTGGTCGTTCCAAGAGGCGAGTGGTTAGCCAATCGCCTTCGATCACGAATGGAGTCTGACGCATGTCAAATGTTGTGACCGATCCCAAGACCGATGTCGCCAAGGCCTCTTCTCAAGACCTCCCCATGGTCTATGTCAACGGCAAGATGCACCCAAAGAGCCAGGCATCGGTCAATGTGTACGACCACGGTTTGCTCTACGGCGACGGCGTCTTCGAGGGCATCCGCGTTTACAAGGGCAAGATATTCAAATGCCAGCAGCACATCGACCGGCTTTACGGCTGCGCCGATGCGATCCGAATCAAGCTCGAGGATCATGTCAGCCGCGAGGAGATGGTCAAGATCCAGCGCGACTGCATCGAGGCCRACGGGATCGTCGATGGGTACATCCGCCTCGTTGTGACGCGCGGCGTGGGCACGCTCGGGCTGCACCCCTTCAAGTGCCCGGTCCCCGGCGTGATCTGCATCGCCGATCAGATCCAGCTCTTTCCGCCGGACCTCTACGACAAGGGCATGCGGGTCGTCGTCGCGGAACGGCCCAAGATCCCGGCCCAGTGCCTGGACCCGCGAGTCAAGACGCTCAACTACCTCAACAGCATCTTGGCGAAGGTCGAAGCGATCGACGCGGGCTGTCTCGAGTGCATCATGCTCAACACCGAGGGCTTTATCGCAGAGGGCTCGGGCGACAACATCTTCATCGTCAAAGATGGCGAGATCTTTACGCCACCGGTCAAGTCTGGGATTCTTGAGGGGATCACCCGCCGATTCGTGATGGATGAACTGGCACCGCTGGTTGGTATCGAGGTGACGCAGAAGGACATGCGGATCGAGGAAGCCTTCGAGGCGGATGAGATTTTCTTGACGGGCACCGCCGCTGAGGTCATCGGTGTGACACGCATCGGCAAGACCGAGGACGATGCACACATCGTCGGCTCGGGCAGCGAAGGTGTGATTACCAAGAAACTCCGCTTGAAGTTCCGCCAGATCGTCACCAGCGACAATGTGCCAGAAGACTAAAGCATCTTCATCTCACGCATCGCGCATCCCCGTGCCACTGACCTGTCCGCAGGTCAGTGTTTCTTTATCGAGGGTGCCCARGAGCACTGACCCGAAGACGGGTCAGTGGCACGAAATGCGGGAGTTTCAGGTGATCCAAYTGTGGTGGAGTTGCTCACATGCCCGCTGGCCAGAGATTGGGTAGGCTTCGGGTATGGCAGATCCTTGGGGGGCGATGAAGCTCCGTATTCCGTGCATATTGRTTGGGCCGTTGTTGTCGGTGGTTGTGTATGCGCTGCTTGGGAATTCGGGCCTTGACCATGATGCGCGAGCTGTCGCGGGGATCGGTGTGTGGATGGCGTTCTGGTGGATGACCGAGGCGCTCCCGCTTCCTGTAACGAGCCTGTTGCCTTTGGTTTTGTTTCCGATTGCAGGCGTGATGCCCCTGAAAATCACATCGTTGTCATATGCGCATCCGCTTGTAGTCCTTTTTTTGAGTGGTTTTATACTTGGTCTTTCGGTGGAGCGGTGGGGGCTGCACAAGCGGGTAGCGCTGGCGACGGTGCTTGCGGTTGGGACCAAGCCGAGCCGACTGATCGCGGGATTTATGCTGGCGACCGCGGTGTTGAGCATGTTCGTCTCCAACACCGCGACGGCGATTATGCTGCTACCGATCGCACTGAGTGTGATTGGGCTGCTGGATCGGTTGCACGACGACGAGAATGGCACGGGTGGCATGGGCCCAAACTTTGCTGCAGCACTTCTGCTTGGGATCGCCTACGCCAGTTCGATCGGTGGCGTGACAACCATCACCGGCACGCAGCCAAATCTTCTGCTGATTGGGTTTCTTAGTGACAAGGGGATCGAGATCGGCTGGGGGCAATGGCTTCCGCTTGGGCTTTCGCTGTCGCTTGTGATGCTCCCGATCGCGTGGCTGATCTTGACCAAGATCGCGCTGCCTGTTCGGGTTGACAGCGTACCCGGTGTACGCGGATATCTCAGAACCGAGTTGTCCGCACTTGGAAAGGTTGGTCGCGGCGAGTGGATCACTGTCGCCGTATTCTCGCTGGTAGCTATCGGTTGGATCAGCCGGAAGTTTGTAACTGAGAAACTGAATACTCACGGTTTTGAGTGGATAGGCGCGCGGATCGATATGCTCGGTGATCCGGGCATCGCGATGTTTGGTGCGATTGCGCTCTTTGCCATTCCGGTCTACCCGTCTCGGCGTGAGTTTGCGATGGACTGGACGACGGCGAAGAAGCTGCCATGGGGTGTTCTTTTGCTCTTTGGAGGCGGGCTTGCGCTTGCGTCGGCGATGAAGGCGAGCGGGCTTGATGTCGCGATCGGGAACTCGCTCTCGGGGCTGAGGGGTGTGTCCCCGGTGCTCTTGGTGCTCGTTGTTTCATTCACAGTGATCTTTCTGACAGAGCTAACCAGCAACACCGCTACGACCGCGGCGTTCGTTCCGATCCTTGGGACGGCTGCCCCGGCGCTGGGTGTGCATCCCGTGCTGCTGATGGTCCCGGCTGGCATCGTGGCGAGTTATGCGTTTATGCTGCCCGTTGCCACGCCGCCCAACGCGATTGTTTTCGGGTCTGGCAGGCTGACGGTCCGGCAGATGGCTCGGGCGGGGGTGCTCCTAAATATCACAGGTGTTCTTGTGACCACGCTTATCGTATCGCAGTTTGGAGCGATGCTTCTTGGTCTTGATTTGGACCTCACCGCCGCGCCGGGCGACTAAATACGCCTACCCTCAACCGGTATATCCGGCGTGGCCCGCGGCCCGCGCCCACCGGGTTGTGCCCTCTGACGGGGTGACCTGCTTGCCGCCCCAAAGAAGGATGTGGCTGACTCTATGACTGCCAAGGATTCACAAACACTACAAATTGTTTCGATTGTTGTCCGAGTCGGTGTCGTGGTTCTCATCCTCGGCGCAGGTTTCGGGCTCTTTGGGGCGCTCAAGGCGATGAAGGTCGAGCCCGAGCGCACCGAGACAATCGCAAAGGGCATCCCGGTCCGCACGATCACGACATCGGTTGTGTCGGTGCCACGCGTGTGGGAGGGTTACGGCACGGTCGGCGCGATGAACGCCTCGACCGTGTCGGCGCAGATCTTGGCGAAGGTTGTCAGCAGACCCGAAGAAATCGAAGCCGGCGTATCRATAGAGAAGGGCGAACTGATTGTTCGCCTAGATTCTGCGGATTCGATCAGCAATGTTCAGGTCGCCGAGTCGAGTGTTGCGTCGTTTGAGGCGCAGCTTGTCGGTGTTGATGCGCAGGACAAAAGGCTGCGTGAGCAGATCGCGTTCGCCGAGGAGGAGCGCGAGATTGAGGAGCGGGATCTTGCCAGAGTCCGCAAGGCAGTAAGTGATGGCGCAGGGACAGAGTCTGACATTGACGAAGCGCTTGCAGAGGTTCGCCGGAGCGAGCGGACACTCGCGACGCTCGAGCAGCAGCTCGATGTGCTGCCGGCAAGGCGCGATGAGATCCGCGCGATGCAGGCCAGTGCTCGCGCGCAGCTCGCGCTGGCGCAGGAGAATCTCGATCGCACCACGATTGTGTCCCCGATGGACGGCATACTCCAAGCCGTGTTTGTCGAAGAGGGCGAATTGCTTGGTATAGGTGATGATGTTGCGCGCGTTGTTGATCTGACTAGGCTGGAGATCCCGCTGCGGATGCCTATTTCCGCAGCATCAACCGTGCGCAAGGGCGATGCGGTCGAACTCCGAACCGACGGTCCAACGCAAAGCACATGGGGCGGCACGGTCTCGCGGATTGCGCCAGAGGCAGACRCGGCGAGCCGAACGATGACGGTGTTCGTCGAGGTTGAACAGGACCCGTCGGTGATCGGGATCGGCAAAGCGATGCTTCTGCCCGGCCAGTTTGTGCTCGGGCGTGTCGTGACAAGCGATGAATCTCTGCGTGTGCTTGTGCCAAGGCGTGCTGTCTCGGGAGATCGCGTGCTGGTTGCAAAGTTCCAAGCCGACGGCGGGGCGAGCCGGGTTTTGCCGGTTGATGTCAAAGTGAGCCACTACATCCGTGGCAGCTTCGCACGGATCGACCCGGACGAAACGGAGTGGGCGGTTATCGGTATCGGCTTAGATGTCGGCGAGTTTGTGATTATCTCGAATCTCGATGTGCTAGTTGGCGGCATGATGGTTGAGCCGACGGGTGTTGTGCGCACCGATGCAGCCGCGGAACCTGGCAACGGGGGTGGATCGTGAATCTTCCGTGGTTTGGGGTTCACAGGCCGGTTGTTGCCAACCTTGTGATGTTCGCGATTATCGCAGCGGGTATTATATTTGGTGTTCAGCTTCGTCGTGAATTCTTCCCGGAGGTGAACCCGAATCTTGTCGTCGTAAGCGCGCCGTATCCGGGTGCAAGCCCGGATGAGGTGGAGGATGCGCTGGCGACTCGGATCGAGGATGTGGTTGACGACATCGACGATGTCAAAGAGATCAACACTGTCGTTGCCGAAGGAATGGCGTCGATCACCATTGAGTTTGAAGAAGGCGTCGATATCGATAAAATGGTCGCCGATGTCAAACGCGAGATCGATGCGTTGCAGGATCTGCCGGAGGAATCGGACCGCATCCGCGTCGAGAAGATCGAGCCGAACCTGCCKACGATTAATGTGTCGCTCTTTGGTGAGACCGACGAGCGGACGATGAAGCTGGCGATCAAGGCGATCCGTGACGACCTCGAGAGTGTGCCGGGGATGGGCGACATCTCGATCTCGGGTGTTCGCGCCGATGAGATTCTTGTTGAGGTTCGCCCTGAGTCTTTGATTCGTCACAGGCTGAGCTTGCCGATGATCGCCGACCGCATCCGCGATGARMTKSMSKMAYWGSSCGKCSRSMYSRTRRAMTMSWMSRMSACSRASAKCGNGNNCNGAACGCYKSRCSMSMWRGRASGYGMMRMGSWRRTSSRCCRKATYGKSATCAAGGYYGSSGRYKWCGRGCRKGYKRWSRSGYTKWRCGACATCGCCGACATCACCGRSGRSTYYRTYGAYGKMGWTSTGCGSYCSSRGSWYRMSKSCRWGMYGGMGKAYKSMSTSRCGKTSTYKRARGWKGRYRWKCRSGACGSGRTSRWGAWSRMCGMGATGGYCAAGSMWTWYGKMGMSGGYGSSMKCRRYGARRWMSKCGMYYTSRRRSWCSGCGAACGGCTCAAGATGCTTATCGCCACGATTGCGCTCGATGGCAAGCATAAGAAAGCCGTCAAAGAAGCCGAGAAAAACGAACAGCCTGCGCCGACAAAGCCGAAGCTGGATACGGTTTCAGATCGGATACTCGCGTATCAACTCGGCGCAGCGCGGGCGGCGGCTGGCGGTGTGCCCGCGGGTTCTGAGATCGCTTACACGACCGACCTTGCCAAGTTTATTGTGGGCCGGCTGGACCTCTTGACGCGCAATGCGCTCTGGGGCGGCCTCCTTGTCTTTGCGACACTTGTCCTGCTTCTGAATTGGCGCGTGTCGGTTTGGGTTGCCATGGGGCTGGTCGTGTCGCTGCTCGGAACGCTCGTTGTCATGTACTTTGTTGGCATGACGCTCAACCTGCTGACCATGTTCGGGCTGATCGTGGTGATGGGGCTGCTTGTTGACGACGCGATTGTTGTGGCAGAGAACATAACCGCGCGCCACGAGGCGGGCGAGCCAGCGCTCGAAGCGGCGGTCAATGGAACGATGCAAGTCTCTTGGCCTGTTGTTGCCACGGTGCTCACGACCATCTGCGCGTTCTTGCCGTTGGCGTTGATTCAGGGCCAAATCGGTGACTTTCTCGCGGTTTTTCCGATCGTTGTTGCTTGCGCGCTCGGCGTATCGCTGATCGAATCGCTGTTTATTTTGCCGTCGCACATGGCGCACAGCTTGCACAAGGCCGAACGCATCCGCAAGGGCGGCGGCAATATGCTCTCACGACTCGAAGCGCGCTTTGATAAATCCCGCGACCGTTTCTTCAACGCTAYGCTGATCCCTAGGTATCTCAGGCTGCTCAAGAAGGCCATCAAGTACCGTTACATTTCGGTTGCTATTGCTATTGCGATCATGGCTGGCTCGATGGGGCTTGTCGCGGGCGGGGTCGTTGAGTTTATATTTTTGGAAACAGACGATTCAGAAACAATCAACGGCGAGCTTCGGATGCCCATCGGTACGCCCACCGCGATCACTGATTCGTACCTCCGCACAATCGAAGAAATCTGTCTTGCGCAGCCCGAGGTCATGGATTGTTGGGCCATCGCGGGCGCGTTCGAGTCGCTCGACGGCGGTGCCGGTGGCGGGCAGCAGTCGCACCTCGGGCAGGTCATCCTTGAGATCATGCCGGTCGAACAACGCGAGGCTTTTAATAAGAAGAAGGAAGACGACGAGCCGCCGATGCGGTCGTCGCCGGATCTGATCGAAGACATGATGGCCCAGCTTGGCGAGATGTCGGGCATCAAGAGTTTTCGGCTCGAAGGCGTTTCCGGCGGCCCCGAAGGCCCCGCGATTTCGCTGGCCGTGGTCGGTGATTCTGAAAGCCAGATCGCCCGAGTGGTTGAAGAGGTCAAGGCGATCATCGTCGGCTACCCGGGCGTCAACAATGTGATTGACAATTCTGATCGCGGTCAGCGCGAGCTTCGGCTGCATCTCCGCGACGGCGCGAGTGAGCTTGGGTTTACCACCGCGATGGTTGCGCAGCAGGTGCGCGGCGCGGTTTTCGGGCTTGAGCCGTACAACTTTGCGGGTGATGGTGAAACAATCGACATTCGCGTGACCCTGCCAAAGGCAATCCGTAACAGCTTGTCTTCTGTTGAGAGTATGTTTCTGATATCACCTGCTGGCGAGGCGGTCCCGTTGCCTGAGATCGTGCGCATCGAAGAGGTCGAAGGGTACGCAACGGTTCGCCGGCTTGATCGCAAGCGAGCTGTCACGGTGACGGCGGATGTGGACCGGCAATCCGGCGCGAACCCGGAGCAGATCGCCGCGGCGTTTTCGGCTGCACTCGATGATATCNAGCTACAAAACCCGGGTATTACTATCTTGCAACGGGGCCGCCAGCAAGAAGTTGCCGACTCATTCGCGACGCTCCCGCTTGGGATGCTTGTCTCCGGCGGGTTGATTTTTGTGATCCTCGCGTGGCTTTTTTCGAGCTATACCCAGCCGATCATCGTCATGTCGGCGATCCCGTTCGCGTCCATCGGGATGATCTGGGGGCACCTGATCCTTGGGTATAGCATGACATTCCTGTCGTTTATCGGCTTCATCGCGCTTGCAGGGGTTGTGGTCAACGACTCACTAATATTTATGAAGTTTTTCAATGAGAAAAGAGCCATTGGGTTTGGTGTATCCGACGCGTGCCTTGCGGCGGGCAGGGGGCGGTTCCGGGCCATCGTGCTGACCACCGTGACCACCGTGCTCGGGCTTAGCCCCTTGATGCTCGAGCAGAGTTTTCAGGCGCAGTTTCTGATCCCGATGGCGATCACGATCAGTTGCGGCTTGATCTCGGCGACGATGATTATCCTCGTTGTCTTGCCGTGCCTYTTGATGATCTTTGACGATGTGGGCGTTGCCCTTCGTACGATATGGTCTGGAAAGCTCGAAGAATCGCAACACGAAACCGGCGTAGTAGGCGAAACGCTCGCCAGCCAAGCGCACGAGTAAAGGCTGGTTTTCGTGGGTTAGTCTTGCGGATAGACGGTTGTTCTGCCCAGCCGGTTGCCGCGAACAATGTCGAGTTTGACGCCGCCGTTGCGTGCCGGGTTTTTGAGTGCTTCTTCAAGTTGCCCGGCTTCTTCGATCGCTTTGCTGTTGGCCTTTGCGATGAGATCTCGTTGCTGGATACCGGCGCGATGCGCAGGCGAGCCGGGCTCGACGCTGTAGACCCAGATGCCGGACACGTCGCTTGCGACATCGAGGTACGCGTTGATCTCGGGGTTGAGCTTGATGATCGAAAGCCCAGTCGGCAGCAGCACAACGCCCAGCATGTCGCGTTCGTATGTTGCGTATTCCATGAGCTGCGCGGTTGTTTCTATGAGCTCGCTGCCGCGCAGGTATTCGAGTTCTGCGGGTCGATCGACACCGGTCAAAGCGATCGAGTTTCGGAGCCTGTTGACCGAATAGGTTTGTCTGCCATCGAAAGATACGATGATGTCTCCCTCTTTGATGCCAGCCTTAGCCGCGGGTGAGCCGGGGACGACATCTTTGATGTAGACGCCTTCGGCTTCGTCGAACATCGCGCGGTCTTTGGGGGAGAGGCTTTCCATCGAGACACCCAGCCAGCCCCGTTCGGCGCTCCCGGACTCGATGATTGAGCGGAGGACGCGCTCGGCGATGGACGATGGGATGGCAAAGCTCAAGCCGATTGAGCCGCCGCCGGATTTGCTGTAGATCGCGGTGTTGATCCCGACGACATCGCCCGAGAGATCGACCATCGGGCCGCCCGAGTTGCCCGGGTTGATGGCGGCATCGGTCTGGATGAACTCTTCGTACAGCACGCGCTGCTGTGCGCCTCGCGGCTGGTTGAGAACGCCTTGCCGACCCATCGCGCTGACAATGCCCGCGGTGACGGTGTTGCTGAGTCCAAACGGCGACCCGACCGCCAGTACCCAGTCGCCGACTTGGAGATCATCGGACTCGCCGAACTTCGCCGCGACAAGATTATCCGCGTCGATTTGCAGGACCGCGACATCGGTGGCCGGGTCGGTGCCGATGATCTCAGCGATGTAGTTTCTGCCGTCGCGGAGTTGGACCTCGAGCTGCTCGGCGCCGGCGATGACATGGTGATTGGTAAGAATATATCCATCTTCTGAAACAATGACTCCGGACCCAAGCCCCGAGTCTTGGAACCTTGCTTTGCCCCGGCTGATGACCCTGCCGTAAATGTCCCGACGAACCGGGGTAATCAGATCCCGCCGCTGGATGAACACGACGCTGGGGCCAACGGTCTCGGCTGCGTGGTTGAACGCCCGCGACAANCTCCTCGCCTGGGACAGACTCTCGCGGAGTTGGGCTTCATCGGGCTGGGCAAGCGTGGGCATCGCCACCAACAACAAGAGACACATAGCGGCAACAGGGTTTGGCATCGCGTACTCCAAATGGCGCAGGACAACAACATGCCTGCGTGGCGGTGACTCGAAACAGGATGCGCGAGGCTGGCTGGCCCGTCACGTTCCTCTGCGATCACCAAACAAGTCTATGTGCAACCGGTTGCAATACCGCCAGCCGTTGTCGAGACACGCCCGGACGATCCAATCCGTGGAGCCGGGGCTTGGTGTTTGGGTTCCTTCTGGCATAAGCATCACATCGCTCGGCACCAATCCGCTCATGCCATCCAGAACTGACCGGATCTCGACAAGATCCTGCTCCCCAGCAACGACGAACTTGAGTTGACGATCGGCGAAGCTAGCTATGAGCCTGTTGAGCACACCCAAATCAAGCCGGCGGGCTTCATGTTTGTCGTGCCACACGCCGAGCGGGTCGCGGGTGTCGTCCTTTGCGGGTGTTGAGTTGGCCAGCTTCGGGCTGATCGACATCAGATCACACGCGAGGCTTTGCCAATTTTCAGAAAAGACGGTGCCCGCGGTTTCGATCGTGATGTGCATGCCGATGGAGCGCAACTCAGCGCACAGTTCGGGCAGTTCTTTGAAGATCATCGGTTCGCCACCAGTCACGACAGCGTGGGACAAGCCGGTTTCTTTGGCGATTTGGACAAGATCCGCAACGGTGTACTTGGTTCCTTCAGGGTTCCAGCTCGCGTAGGGCGTGTCGCACCATGTGCATCGCAGGTTGCAGCCGCTGAGTCGAACGAACCACGAGGGCACGCCGGTGAGCTTTCCTTCGCCTTGGATCGAGCTGAATATTTCAGAAACAAGCACGCTCATGCGTACCTCGCCGGGTCGGGCACGCCGGCTTGCTCAAAGCCCTGTTTGCGGAGAATACACGAGTCGCACCCGCCGCAGGCTTTGCCGTTCTGGGTCGGGTCGTAGCATGAGGTGGTCATGGCGTAGTCCACGCCGAGGCCGGTGCCGAGCGTGATGATCTGGGCTTTGGTCATGTCGATCAGCGGCGTCTGGATCCGAAGACGGGTTCCCTCAACACCCGCCTTGGTCGCAAGATTCGCCGCGGCCCCGAACGCTTCGATGAATTCGTTTCGGCAATCGGGGTAGCCCGAGTAGTCGAGTTGGTTGACGCCGATGTACAGGTCCTGCGCTCCGAGCACCTCGGCCTGCGCAACCGCCAGCGAAAGGAACACGAGATTCCGAGCGGGGACATAGGTTACCGGGATTTCGCCGGCAATCTCGCTATCGTTGCGGCCTTTGGGAACATCGATATTTTCGGTCAGTGCGCTGCCGCCGAACGAGCGGAGGTCAACGCTGACAACCATGAGTTCTGCATCGAAAGCGTCGGCGATGTTGCGGGCGGCATCGAGTTCGCAGCGGTGTCGCTGGCCATAGTCAACGGCCAGGCATGTGGGCGTGAGACCATCGCGCTTGGCGATGGCAAGACATGTCGCGCTGTCAAGCCCACCCGAGAGCAGAACAACAGCGCGCCCCCGCATCTAGCTTTCTCCGTGGAGCTTGGTGCAGGTCGTCACGGTTCGTTCGATGAGTGAATCGAGCATGCCGCGCGTGCGTTCGTTGGTGAGGTTGCCGTCGTCCCCGAATGCTTCGTGGACGCTGCCGACGGAGACCATGCCGGGGATGATGTAGCACTGGATGTTGCTGANANTCTCGCGGACATGGTCAAGCCCGCGGATGCCGCCGAGNCMGSMRGGCNAWGCSGNYSSTSAGCGCGACGACCTTTCCTGCGAAGCATTCAAGAGGCTTCTCATCGCCGTTTGGGCGCGAGGCCCAGTCGATGGTGTTTTTCAGGGCGGCGCTTATCGAGCCGTTGTATTCGGGGCACCCGATGATAAAGCCGTCGCTCTCTTTCATGAGGTCTCGGAACTTGAGGACGGCGCTCGGGATGCCGCCGGCTTCTTCGTCGTCCTGGTTGTAAATCGGCATGGGGAAGTCGGCGAGGCTGACAACCGTGACCGTTGCGCCCCGGCTTCGTGCCAGGTCCGCCGCGTGCTCGACGAGCTTGTGGTTGAACGAGCCCTTGCGGAGGCTGCCTGTGAACGCGAGGAGTTTGATGGGCATGAGCATGGTCCTTGGTGTATTTTGGATTGATTGCATGGATCGTACCACGGGCGCAGAAAGAAGTCCCCGGGACGCAAATCCCGGGGACCGAGGTGAGCTTAGAACTATCGGGGCCGATTATCGCCTGCGACGGATCGCAGCGATGCCGCCAAGGCCGAGCAGGACAGCCGAGGCTGGTGCGGGGACGACATTGAACTCGAGTTCCCAAGTCGCGTCGGGTCCACCGAACTCGCGAATGGATGTAGCAGCGCTGCCTACGAGCGAGTCCAAGCCGGTCGATCCGAAGAGGATGTCTGTCCCGACATCGCTGCCGCCGTAGCTGGCACCGCCGAGAAAGACACCGTTTGCGCCGGCAGATGAGTCATAGAACACCATGCCGCTGGTTCCGCCGGTTGCGGGCGTGTAGAAGGTCAGGATGACGCTGTCCAGGAAGCCGCCCATGGGGATGTCGTACCCGAAGGCATCGGTGCCCGCGCCGCCAGCAAGAGGCTGGGTCATACCGCGAACGATGCTGACACCCATGTTCAACTCRCCGAGGAAGGTCGGGGCAAAGTCGTCGTCTGACAGGTCGCCGTCAAACGCCTCATCCCAGATAACCTGTGCGCCTGCCGAACCTGCGAATGCAATTGCCAAAGCTACTGTCATTTTCTGAAACATAATATCCTCCACTAATCCGCTATCCGATCGAGTCCGAGAACTCTGGCCCACACCAGAGCACAGCGATAGCCGCCGACGAACTCAGCCGGTTACACGATCTTGCTGGCGCTTTGCGGGCGATCAGCTCAATGTGTARAGAATCCCACTTGTCTGCCCCCGCGCCCGAACGGGCGCCAACAAAGGGCACAATAACCACGCCTCAAAGCTACTACAGCTTGCCGGGCTTGCCATCAAAATTAGGAGGTATTTCCTAGCTTTGCTTGTAATCCGTGATTTGGCGCTATGGAGCTAGTTTTTGAAGAACCGTCGAGTGAAAATTTCGGCCTTCTTTGCGAAACTTCCGCTCGAAGTTCGTCCCGACAAGCTCGCCCTCGCCCGCTGAAATCGGCTTGGCAAAGGGCTTTTCGGCGAATGCCGGAGCCTGGCCATCGTGGTTTGGGCATGGGCCGCCCCCGCACCAGCGGTCAAAGTGCTCGCGGTCCCATGCCCAGAGGGCATCGTGGTCGGTGACGACCCGCAGTTCGCCGCCGGATTTGAGCACGCGCCACGCGTCGGCGAGGAATCGGTCCTGCACGACGCGTTTTTTGTGGTGCTTGGTCTTTGGCCAAGGGTCGGAGAAGTAGAGGTGGATGACATCGACGATGCCGCCCGGCACACGCCAGCGGAGAAACTCGGTTGCATCCGTGCGGAGCATGCGGACATTGGGTAGCTGTGCCCGTCGGATTCGGTCGGCGGCGTAGATGCAGAACTCGCCCGCCCACTCGATGCCGAGATAGTCGGTCCCCGGCGTCGTCGGCGCGTGCTGCATCAGGAAGGTGCCCTTGCCCGAGCCGATCTCGATCTCAAAGGGGCGGTCGCAACCATTCTCTTTGGCCCGCAAGGGGAACCACGCGCGCGGATCGAGCCTACCCGCTTCGGGGTTGTTCATCACATCGTCCGGCAGCGGCCCAAGCTCCTCATCGGAAACCATGACCACGCCGGGAGCGACATCGAGCTGCCTGCCTCGTGAAAGTCCAAATGACATTGCAACTACTCTAGAACAGTTCTACCACAGATGTAGCGGTTGCAATTCCTGCATTTCGTGCCACTGACCCGTCTTCGAGTTAGTGCTCTTGGCCATCCTCGATAAAGAAACACTGACCTGCGGACAGGTCAGTGGCACGGGGAAGCGCTACGCATGAACTGGAGATGCCCAAGATGCCCCGGCTGGCCCACGAATCCAAAGTTTGGGCCAACCTACAGCGGGTCTGATCCGTATAACCATTGTGTCGGGGGCATCCGGGGCTAGGGCTACAGCGGTTTCCCGTGATTCCCGATAACCAAGTAGAGCTGCCCGCGCAGCCCCGGGGCCGGCGTACGCCTGACCGCTTCGCCCGGACGATCCAGCCAAGGAAACACCCGCTCGGCAAACGCCGGGGGGTGGTGGCAGGTGACACGGAGGGTCGCGGCATGGACAGCAAGCACTCGGTCGATCTGGCAGCACTCATCTCACAGAACATCGACCGCACCAAGTTCAAAACCCAGAACTGGGAAGGCTCGTTTGGCGACTATCTCGACATCGCCCGCAAGAACCCCGGCGTGGTACGCAACGCGTTCCAACGCCTCTACGACGCGATCCTTACACAAGGCTCTGAGCACTACAAACTCTTCAAACGCGACTGCGTCCGCTATCACTTCTTTAGTGACCAGATTGACAACGGCGCCGACGCGGTCTTTGGGCTGGACTTTGCGCTTATGCAGCTTGTCGATTTTTTGAGATCAGCAGCCGAGGGCTATGGCACGGACAAACGAATCCTGCTCCTGCACGGCCCGGTCGGGTCGGCAAAGTCAACGATCGCCCGCATGCTCAAAAAGGGCGTTGAAGCGTACTCGCAGACCGATGAGGGCGCGCTCTATTCGTTCAGTTGGATGCTTGGTGACCAGTGCGAGATCAACTCTGTGCCGGGCGACCCGAGCAAGGCGCAGATGTCCTGCGCGTACCCAAGCCCGATGCACCAAGACCCGATGATGCTCATCCCCCGCGAGGCCCGTCCAGACATCGAGCATGTGCTCAACGAGAACTACAAACCTAAGCACCACGGCGGGAAGATCAAAATCGCCGGCGAMCTCGAYCCGKTYRGYCGMWWMWWCTWCGACSWSCTSATGMWSYKCTACGACGGYGACTGGTCCAAGGTCATCGAACATGTCCGCATCCGAAGGCTTGTGCTCAGCGAAAAAGATCGCGTGGGCATCGGTACCTTNCAGCCCAAAGACGAGAAAAACCAAGATTCGACCGAACTCACCGGCGACATCAACTACCGCAAAATCGCGATCTATGGCTCAGACTCCGACCCACGAGCTTTCAATTTCGACGGCGAACTCAACATCGCAAACCGAGGCATATGTGAGTTCATCGAAGTCCTCAAACTCGATGTTGCGTTCTTGTACGACCTGCTCGGCGCAAGCCAAGAACACGCGATCAAGCCCAAGAAGTTTGCGCAGACGCACATCGACGAGGTGATCCTCGGGCACACCAATGAGCCCGAATACAAACGGCTTCAGTCCAACGAGATGATGGAGGCCTTCCGCGACCGGACGATCAAGATCGATGTGCCTTACAACATCCGTTTGGAAGATGAGGTTCGGATCTACCGCAAGGACTTTGGTCCTGAGCGCATCCGCAACATGCACATTGCGCCGCACACGATTGATGTGATGGCGATGTGGGCCGTCCTGACAAGGCTCGCGCCGCCAAAGAAGGCGGGCCTGACGCTCATGCAGAAGATGAAGCTCTACAACGGCAAAGCCATCCCCGGCTTCACCGAAGACTCGGTCAAAGAATTGAAAGAAGAAGCGCCGCGCGAGGGCATGGAAGGCATCAGCCCACGCTATATTCAGGACAAAATGTCAAACGCACTCGTGAGTCGGCAGGCGATCGAAGAGCAGATGATTAATCCGTTTATGGTGCTCAATGCGCTCGAATCTGGGCTTGACCACCATTCGCTGATCGACGATGAAGAACTCCGCAAGCGCTACCGCGAGCTGCTCGCGGTGGTGCGCGAGGAGTACGAGGATATTATCAAGGGCGAGGTCCAGCGAGCCATCAGCGCGGATGAAGAAGCGATCATGCGCCTCTGTGGCAACTACATCGAGAATGTCCGCGCCTACACGCAGAAAGAAACCGTCGAGAACCGCTACACCGGCAAAGCCGAGGAACCCGACGAACGGCTGATGCGGGCGATCGAAGAAAAAATCGACATCCCCGACACCCGCAAGGACGACTTCCGCCAGGAAATCATGAACTACATCGGCGCCCTCTCGCTCGACGGCAAGAAGTTCGAGTACAACACCAACGCCCGCCTGCACAAGGCGCTTGAGTTGAAGTTGTTTGAAGACAGCCGCGACACGATCAAGCTCAAGAACCTGGTTTCAAGCGTCGTTGATGACGAGACGCAGGAGAAGATCGACATCGTCAAGCAACGGCTCATCAAGAACTTCGGCTACAGCGAAGCCAGCGCGACGGATGTGCTCAACTATGTCGCGAGCATCTTTGCAAGGGGTGATAGTAAGGCTGAGTGAGGCTAGTCTATTTCATTAAAGCGAAGAATTGCTCCGCTATCTAGGTTCTGTTTGACGGATCACAACGAGCCCCTGGCGTGAGAGGGAGCCACCGCCCAATCGCCTTTGTCCCCTTCCTCACGGAAGGGGCTCGTTAATTTGCGATCCATCAAACAGAGCCTAGATCTCTTTCGCCAAGATCAGGCTCACATAGTTCGTGTACGGCCACCGCCAAT